>NZ_JBEORS010000030.1:0-80470 GCF_040302405.1 Streptomyces sp. NPDC126503 | reverse complement strand
CCGGCGGGTGCCCCGGGGGGGGGTGGGGCGGGGGGGGCCGGCGGGGCCCCCCCCCACGGCCGGGACCAGGCCGGCGGGCGGCCGGCGTCCACTCCGCTCCACGGCCCGAAGCGGGCGCGGAACGCCGGCGACACCCTCGACGGGCTCATCTGCCGCTACGCGGAGACGACTCCGGACGCGATCGCCGTCACGGACCCCGAAGGGAGCCTCACCTACGCCGAGCTGGTGGAGCGGGCCCGGGACGTGGCGGCGGCGCTGCGCGCCAGGGGGATGGAGACCGAGGACCGGGTCGGCGTGCTGGTGCCCCGCTCCTGCGACTACGTCGTCGCCGTGCTCGGCGTCATGCTCGCCGGCTGCGCGTTCGTGCCGCTCGACCCGGAGTACCCGCCGGCCCGGCTCACCCAGGCGCTGGGCGATTCGGGCGCCGCCGGGATGATCTGCCGCAAGGACACCGCGACACTGCTTCCGTTCGGCGGAGAGACCGTCCGGCTGGACGAGATCGAGGCCGCGGAAGCGCCGGCGCCGGTCCGGTCGACCGACCCAGGCTCCGGCTCCGATGGCGTGGCCGACGACGCGCGCCGGCTGGCGTGCGTCCTGTACACCTCGGGCTCGACGGGCCGGCCCAAGGGCGTGGCACTTCCGCACGCGGCGCTCGTGAACCACTTCCTCTGGGAGGCGGAGTTCCTGCGGGTCGGTCCGGCGGACCGGATCGCGCAGCGCGCGCCGAGCGGCTTCGACGCGGCCCTGTGGGAGCTGTCGGTGGCCCTGCTCTCGGGGGCCACGCTGGTCGTCGTCCCGACCGAGGTCGGCACCCTCACCTCCGCGTTCCGCGACTACGCCGACGCGCGGGGCATCAGCCTGATGCTCGCCGTGCCGACCCTGCTCCAGGCGTACCTGGAGTCCGGGGTACTGCGGGAGGTGCCGTCCCTGCGGACCGTCGTGTCCTGCGGCGAGGCCCTGCACCGGTCCCTGGCGGAGTCCATCAGGGCGGAGACCGGGGCGCGCGTCGTGAACGTGTACGGGCCGACCGAAGGCGGCGTCGGAGCCATGGAGTTCTCCCTGGACACCGACGTGGTGTCGGCCACGGTGCCGATCGGGAAACCGGCCGGGAACGTGACGATCCACCTCCTCGACGACCGCTTGCGGCCCGCCCCGGCCGGGGAGACCGGCGAGGTGTACATCGCCGGGCCGCAGCTCGCCCGGGGCTACTTCGGCGCACCGGCCCTGACCGCGGAACGTTTCGTCGCCGACCACCTCGGCGGGGTTCCGGGGGCGCGGCTGTACCGGACGGGGGACCTGGCCCGGATGCTGCCGAGCGGAGACCTGGAGTATCTGGGCCGGGGCGACGGGCAGTTCAAGCTCCACGGCGTCCGCGTGGAGACGGCCGAGGTCGAAGCGGTCCTCACCGCCTGCCCCGGCGTCGCCGCGGCGGCGGTCGCTGTCCGGCCGGTGGCGGCCGGCAGGTCGGTCCTCGTCGCGTACGTCGTCCCGCTGCCGGAGGCGGAGGAAGGGCTCGTGTCACGCCTCCACGCGTTCGCGCGGGACCGCCTGCACGGGGCCATGATCCCCGCGCGGTGCGTGCTCATGGACCGGTTGCCGCTGCTGCCCAACGGGAAGGTCGACCGGTCGTCGCTGCCGGACGTGACCGACCGGCCCGGAAAGCCGGCCAGGGCGACGGCCTAGGGCGGCCCGGAACGCGGGCGCCGGCCCGGCGTCACGACGACGGGCCGGCGTCTCCGCGCGCCGTCACCACTCGGTGACGACCGTGCCGTCCGGTGCGGGAAGGTTCGCCGCCGCCCGTTCCGCGTCGATCGCCGACGCCAGGCTTCCCAGCGTGCTCAGCGTCATGATGGATTTCATCGGGACATAGACGTCGAAGGTCTCTTTGATCATGTTGGCGATCCTGAACGCGTCCATGCTGTTGCCGCCGTATTCGAAGAAGTTCGACTCGCTGTCCACCTCGTCGACGTCGAGAATCCTCTGCCACATCGCGGCGAGCAACTGCTCCGTCTCCGTCAACTCTGCTGCCTCCGACCTCGACCGGGCATCACGCTGGACGCCGGGAGTCTACCCATCCGACTGTGTTGTGTACATGTACTTCAAGCGGGGCAAAAAGATTCGCGGTGAGGATCTCGCACCCTCAACTGCGCCTCCGCGACACCGTCTTGCGCGGCTCGGAGCGCCGATCGTAAGCTCGTCGCGATCATCCTAACTGGCAATTCCGGTCGTAGGATACGCGGAGAGGGCGCCAACCATGCCTGTGCGGGAACAGCAAGTCTCCGAAATCTGGGCAGAAGTCCTCGCACTGCCCGAAGTGGACGTCGACGCCAACTTCTACGATCTCGGCGGACATTCCCTTCTGCTGATAGAACTCGTCGGCCGGCTCAACCAGAAACTGGGAATCGAGACGGACGTCGTCACGGTGCTGGAACACCCCACCGTCGTCGACTTCACCGCGCACTGGAATTCCCTCGGCGCCTCCGGGACGGACCCCGGGACCCCCGCCACCGCCGACACCGCGACCGCGGCCGACCGCTGACAGGATCCGGAGGCGTCATGACCCCCGACCAGCCCGACGGGCTCGCGCGCCTCTTCCTGGCCTCCGCCCGCCGCACGCCCGACCGGGCCGCGATCCGGGACGCGGACGGGTGCTGGACCTACGCCGAGGTCGCACGGGCCGCCTCCGCGCTGGCCGGCCGGATCGCCGCCGCCGGGGTGGCCCCCGGCGACCGGGTGGGCGTCATGGCCGCGCGCCGGGCCGGCGGCCCGGTGGCGATCCTCGCCGTTCTGTGGAGCGGGGCCGCCTACGTACCGGTCGACCCCGAATGGCCCGCCGAGCGCCGGGCCGCCGTCCTGCGGGACGCGCGGGTACGACTGCTGCTCGCGGTCGACACCGCGCGGGAGACACCGGACGAGGTCCCGCGACTCGACCTGACCACGACGGCCGTGCTGACCCCCGCCGACCCCGGCGACGCGGCTCCCGCCGCCCCGCGCCCCCGCCCGGAACCGGGCGCGGCCTACGTCATGTTCACGTCCGGATCCACCGGGACGCCCAAGGGCGTAGAGGTGCGCTCGGCCTCCGCGGCCGGCCTCGTGACCTCGGTGGCCTCGCTGATCGGCATGGGCGAGGACTCCGTCTTCGTGGCGATGTCCTCCTTCGCCTTCGACATCTCCGTGTTCGACATGTTCGCCCCCTGGACCGCCGGCGGCGAACTGGTCGTCGTCACCGACGTGCAGATCCTCGCCAACCAGGTGGGACCGCTCCTCGACGCCCCCGGGCGCCAGGTCTTCACACAGACCACCCCCACGGTCCTGGCGCACCTGCTCGACGCCGGACTGCAAGTGCCCTCCTCCACCGTCCTGTTGCTCGCCGGGGAGCGCCTGCGCCGCTCGCTCGTCGCGCGCGTCACGCACCTGCGGCAGGTGTGGAACCTGTACGGGCCGACCGAGACCACCATCTACGCGACCGCGCACGCCTGCCTGCCGCTGGACCCCGACGACCCGGAGCCCGACCTGCCCATCGGAACGGCGGTCAACGACGCGGAGCTGGAGATCCGGCCGCTGTCCGGCACCCGACCGGACGCCGGCGAACTCGTCGTCGGCGAGCTCGTCGTCGGCGGCCCCGGTGTCGCCCTGGGGTACTTCGGACGCCCCGACCTGACCGCCGAGCGCTTCCCCGACGGCGGGACGCGGTACGCCACCGGGGACCTGGTCCGGTGCCGCGCCGACGGCCTGCTGGTGCACGCCGGACGGCTGGACCGGCAGGTGAAGATCCGCGGCAACCGGGTCGAGCTGGACGAGGTCGAGACCGCGCTCGCCGACCTCGTCGGCCACGGCCGCGTCGCGGTCCGCGTCGACACCCACCGCGTCCTTGGCCCGCACCTCGCCGCGTACGTCGGCGATTCCCCCTGCGACGCCCCCGCGCTGCGCCGCGGGCTGTCCGGCCGCCTCCCCGCGTACATGGTGCCCACCCGCATCCACCAGGTGCCCGAGATCCCGACGACCAGCAGCGGCAAGACCGACCACCGGGCCCTGCGCGCGCCGGACGACGACGGGACGGGGGAGGAGGACGCGGTCCTCGACACCGTCGCGAAACTGTGGGAACAGCACCTCGGCGCGCCCGCGGCGCCCGACGCCAACTTCTACGCGGCCGGCGGCGGACCGGCCGCCGCCCGGCGGATCGCGGAGGGGCTGCGGCAGACCCATGCCACCGGCGTCGACGCCGCGCTGGTCCTCCGCCACCCCGTCCTGGCCGACCTCGCGGCGGCCGTCACCGCACGCGTACGGGAACCCCGCCCGCGGGGCTGAACCACGGGGAAGCCGCCCACCGCGCTCTCAGCGCGGCGGGCGGCTCCCGCGGTGACGCGGACCGGCCGGCCCGCCGGCGCACCGCGCCCGGAACGCTCTCAGGGGAGGCGTACCGGCATCCCGTCCACCGGCGTGTCCGGGTCGGCCAGTCCTGCGGCGAGCAGGGCCAGCAGCGCGTCCCGCCACTGCCGCGCGGAGTCCCGGTCGAAGCGGTCGGACGCGTACTCGATCTCGCCCGCGAGCCCGGTGGCGTCCTGCCGCACGGTCCAGGTGAGCGCGACCCTCGCGGTCCCCGGGTGGACGAAGCGCTCGGCGATGTCGAGACCCTCGATGTCGCCGAAGCCGTCCAGCGGGGTGGACTGCAGCGCGAAGATCGCCTGGAACAGCGGGTTCTCGCCGGCTCCGCCGGACCGCCGCAGGCCCTCCACCAGCTCGGAGAACGGCAGCTCCTGGTGGGTCAGCGCCCCCGCCAGCGCCTCGTCCGTCCGGGCGATCAGCTCGCGGAAGGTCATGCCCTCGGAGAAGCGCATCCGCAGCGGCACCGTGTTGACGAGGTAGCCGATCAGCTCCTCCGTGCCGGGCCGGTTCCGGCAGGCCATCGGCACGCCGACCACCGTCTCCGCGGCACCGCTCGTCCGCCGCAGCGTCGCGAAGAAGGCCGCCAGGAGCACCGCGAAGTCCGTCGTCCCGCACCGGCCGGCGACGCCCCGCACCGCCGCCGGGTCCACGGCGGCACGGGGCAGCTCCAGCGCGAACCCGTCGGTGCCGGCCCGTCCGCCCGACGCCCGCGCGGGGAACGGATCGGGGGCCGACAGCTCGCCGGCGAACTGGTTCCGCCAGTACGCCCGCTGCCGCTCCGCTTCCGGTCCGCGCAGCCAGCGCTCCTGCCAGGCCGCGTAGTCGGCGTACTGGACGCCCGGCTCCGGCAGCGGCCGGCCGGAGTAGAGGGCGCCGAACTCCCGCCAGAACACGGCGAGCGACCAGGCGTCGAAGACCGCGTGATGCACGTCGAGGAGCCACAGGTGCTCCTCGGCGCCCACCCGGAAGCACGCCGACCGCAGCAGCGGCCCGGTGGCCAGGTCGAACGGCCGGCCGGCCTCCCGCCGCGCGAGCCGGACGGCCTCGTCGGCGTCGGCGGCGACGGTCAGCGTGGTGTGGACCGGGCCCGGTGGCCGGATCCGCTGCCGGAGCCCGCCGTCCCGGTGCTCCAGCACCGTGCGCAGTGCCTCGTGCCGGGCGACGACGCCGGTCAGCGCGGCGTCGAGGCGGTCGAGGTCGAGCGGGCCGCTGATCCGGTAGCAGACCGGGATCGCGTACGTGGGGGAGCCGCGGTGCACCTGGTCCACGAACCACAGGGCCCGCTGCCCGCGCGAGGCGGGGGGCCGGTCGCCGTGCCCGCCGGTGGGCACCACGGCGGCGTCGGCGGCGGTACGCCCGTGCTCCTGCCGCACCACGGCGGCCAGGCCCGCCACGGTCGGGGCGTCGCGCAGCTGGGCGAAGGTGAGGGCCACGCCCGTCACCTCGGTGACCCGGCTGAGCAGCCGCAGGCCCCGCAGGGAGTCCCCGCCGGCGGCGAAGAAGTCCTCGTCGCGGCCGAGGGGCGGGCCGTCGAGCACGTCGCCGGCGAGGTCGGCCAGGACACGTTCGAGGGTCGACATCCCCGGCGCGGCCGGATCGTCGGCGCGGCCGGTGCGGCCCGCGCGCGGGGGTGTGGTGGCGGGCAGCCGGGAGCGGGCCACCTTGCCGTTGAGCGGCGAGCGCGGAATGCGGTCCAGGAGCACGAAGGTCTGGGGCACCATGGCCTCGGGCAACCGGCCGGCCGCGTCGGCGCGGATCGCCGCCTCGTCCACGCCGGGCTCGGCCTCGACGTACGCGACGAGCCGGGAGCCGAACGGCGGGTCGTCGACCGCGATGACGACGGCGTCCCTCACGCCGGCGCAGTGCAGGACGGCGCTCTCCACCTGGCCGGGCTCCACCCGGTGGCCGCGCACCTTGACCTGCCGGTCCGAGCGGCCCAGGAAGAGCAGCGTCCCGTCCGGCCGGCGGCTGGCGCGGTCCCCGGTGCGGTACATACGGGAGCCGGGCGGGCCCTGCGGGTCGGGCAGGTACCGTTCGGCGGTGGCGACCGGGTTGGCGTGGTAGCCGCGCGAGACGGGCGGCCCGCCGACCCACAGATCACCCGGCTCGTCGTCCGGCACCGGCCGCAGACCGTCGTCGAGGACGTAGAGGGCGGCGCTCGCGAAGGCGCGCCCGATGGGGACCAGCGCGTACGCGTCGGGGTCGGGGTCGGTCACCTCGACGCCGTCCGGGCGGTGGAGCGCCACGCTGATGGAGGTCTCGGTGGGCCCGTAGTCGGAGACCCAGTCGATCTTCTCGGCGCCGGGGATCCGGTACCAGGCGGCGAGCTTCTCCACGTGGATCTTGTCGCCGCCGATGAACACGACGCGCAGACAGGCGGGCAGCCGGACCAGACCGCTGGTCAGGTCGTCGACCCACTGGTGCCAGTAGGCGCTCGGCAGGCTCACCATCGTCACGGCCAGCCGCTCGATGAGGTCGGTGAACTCGACGCTGGTGAACTGGCGTTTGTCGGGCATCACGACGGTGCCGCCGGCCACCCACGCCGGCCAGATCTCCTCCAGGGCGGCGTCGAAGGCGATCGCCGTCGACTGAAGCAGCCGGTCGGTCGCCTCCAGGCGCAGTTCGGCCCGGAGCGACAGCGCGTGGTTGACGAAGCTGTCGTGCTGGACGGCGACCCGCTTCGGCTTGCCGGTGGAACCGGAAGTGAACACGCAGTACGCGAGGTTGGAGGGGTGCAGGACCGGTCGCGGCGCGGTCGCGGGACGGTCGGACAGGTCGATCCCGTCCGCCTCCCACACGGGCGTGCCCTCGGGGGCCACGGCGAGCCGCGCGTCCCGGACGACCAGGACCGCCCCCGCTTCGGTGAGCATCGCCTCGGCGACGTCACGCGGCAGCGACGGATCGACCGGTACGTACACGCCGCCGGCCTTCCAGATGCCCAGCATCGTGACGAGCAGCCGCGATGACGGCTCCATGACGACGCCGACCAGGCGCTCGGGCCCGATGCCCTCGGCGGCCAGCCGCCGCGCGAACCGGTCGGCGTGCCGGTCCAGTTCGCGGTACGTGAAGGTGCCGCCGTCCCAGGCGGCCGCCACCGCGTCCGGGGTGCGCGCGGCCTGGGCCTCGAACAGGTGATGGATACAGGGACCGGGCATCAGGCTCCTCGCTCCGAATCCGGCGTACGGGTGGGGGACATCAGAAGTAGGAGCGGAGGCCGCCGCGCCGGCGGATGTCGGTGGTCGCGCAGTGGAAGGAGCCGCCGAAGCTGTTGAAGTTGCGGAACGGGCAGGGGACGGCCTCCATCCCCCAGCTCTCGGCCAGCCGGCGCATCGGCTCGTCCTGCGCCTCGACGACCATCGTCTCCTCGTCGATCATCAGCACGTTCATGTTGATCCACTTGCTGGTCAGGTACAGCGGGTGCCCGTCCGGGATCACCGGCGCCGGCGCGGACCGGACCTCCCAGTCCTTGAAGATGTCGGGCACCTCCGGCACGCGCTCCGGATGGATCAGCAGCTTGCCCTCGGCCAGCGGCATCAGGCTGGCGTCGATGTGCATGGGGTGGTCGTCGGCCAGCCGCAGCTCGTGGACCCGGTAGTCGTCGCCGAGGTGCCGGCGGACCCACTCGATGCCCAGGGCGTTGGTGACGTGGCTGCGCTGCGCGAAGATGTCCCGGCCGCAGCGGATGAAGTCGGCCGCGTCGAAGGTCGGCTCGTACTCGGTGATCACCGAGCGGAACGGCTCGCCCTCGGGCTGGTCGGTCCAGTCGGCCACGTACAGCTCGTCGGGCAGTTCGGGCTTCGGAGGAGAGCTCCAGCGGGCACCCTGCTGGAAGTACTCCTTGAGGAGCGTCCGGTAGGCCGACGCGGCGTGCGCGCGCGACCGCCAGGCCATCGGGGCCTCGATGACGTCCTGTCCGACGACGAGCAGGAGGTCCCGGGGCATCGCGTCGTACAGGCCGGTGCTCGACCAGCCCGGCGCCCCGTAGGCGCGGCCGTGGTCGCGCACATCGGGCCGGCGGACCTTGACCCCCCGGCCCTCCAGGATGTCGACCAGCTGGTCGAGTTCGTCGCGCGCGGCGGCGACCTGGTCGGCGGGGAACGGCTGCCCGGCCCGCTCCCGGAACACGGCCCGCTGCTCGGGCGACAGCGGGGCACCGACCGCGACGTGCCACGGCGGGAAACGCGCCCCGTCGACGATCCCGACGATCACCTCCTCCAGCGGATCCCATTCGTTGTAGGAGCTGACGGGGCACTCCGGCTCGGCCGAGACCTCTGATTCACGCATGGCGACGCTCCATTTGTGGGGCTGTCGGGGGAAAATCGGGGAATCGCTGCTCTTGCAGGGCCCTTTCAGGCGCCCGCGTCCATGAACGCGCGCAGGCTCGCCGGCCGCAGGTCCGTCCACCGCTCGGCGATCAGATCCAGACAGACGGAACGCGGCGCCGGACCGCAGACCGTTTCCCAGCCGGCCGGGACCGCGCGGCTCGCGGGCCAGAGCGAGTACTGGTCCTCATGATTCCGCACGGCGAAGCACAGGTCCTCGGGCTCCAACATCATTGCCTTCCTCGGCAGGTCGGATGATCCAGACGGACAACGGTCGTTTTCGGCACCTTTGCGCCGGGCCCTCGACGCGCATATGCGGGCCGACTTCGGTGATCACGGCCCGACGCACAACGTGCAGTACTTCACCAAGGTCAAGTTGTCGATGTCAATAGCGCGCCACTCTTGACCCTTTCACTTACCTCCGAACCAACTCCGGCCCGCTGCAAGGGAAATTGACAGAGGTGTTCTTGAGGTATCGATCACCACGGTCTAGAGTCGGGACCCGCCTCGGCGACGTGACCCGCAAGCGTATGGGTGCCGAACCTGAAAACCGTGGACGAGCGATCCGAACCCCCATCCCCCGTTGCGATCCGACGGCGGTGCCCGGGGTGCGGCCATTCGCAACGAGGGGGATCAGTGAAGATCTGGAAGAACACTCCCAAAGACTCGATCCTCGTCGCGCTGAGCCTGGGACAGTTCGGCGTGACTCTCGGCCTGGCGCTCACCTGGAACACGACCGGGCTGCCGGCCAGAGTGGCCGGAGGAGCCCTGCTCACCGCGATGATGACCTACAACATCATCGTCATCTCCCATCTGTTCACCCACGTGCCGTGGTTCGTGAGCAATCGGCTGAACGCCGCGATATCACTCGTCAATTCCGTCAACATCGGACAGTCCGTCCAGGCGTACCAGCTGACGCACGTCCGCAACCACCACCGCTTCAACAACGACCGCCAGGGCCCCGACGGCACCACCCGGGACACGTCGTCCACCTACCGCAAGGGGAAGGACGGGCAGCACCAGCCGCTCGCGTCCTATGCCCTCGGCGGCGCCGTGGACTCGTTCGCCGGCCGCGCCAAGGACGTGGCCGCGGTGACCCGCCTGTGGAGCGTCGGCCGGGGTGACGAACAGCTGCTGTCCCTGGCCTCGCGCCGCGAGCCGCGAAGAACGCGCGAGCTGCGGCAGATCCAGGCCGACCGCGCCGCCCACTGCCTGTCCCTGGTGGTGTTCGCGACGCTGTCCTGGCAGTGGACGCTCCTGTGCTACCTGCCGGCGTACTTCGCCGCGCTGGCGCTGGTCAACGTGCAGAACTACTACCGGCACTACGGCGCCAACCCGGAGGACCGCGCGGCGGACTCGGTCAGCCACTACAGCCGCCTCTACAACCTCCTCACCTTCAACGACGGATACCACCAGGAACACCACCTCAGCCCGGGTTCCCACTGGTCCCAGATGCCCGCCGTCTCCTCCCGCCACCGCGACCGGCTCGACGGGAAGCCGCGGGTCGTCAGCCCGGTGCCCGCCATCGTCGGCTTCCTCCACCGCGGCCGGCCCCTGCTGCACGAGGCCGGCGCGGCGGGCACGACCCCGACCCGGGACACCCCGACCGCGACCTGACCGGCCACCCCGCCCGGGGAGCCGGCCGCCCGCTCGACCGGCGCCCCGGCCGGCGGGCACCCGCACGCCGGCACGGCCGCCCGGCACCCGGCTCCCGCCGCCCACGCACCGAAGTCCTCGCAACGCTGCCCTCGCACGAGCCTCGACGCCCGTCACCACGGATGCCGCGACCGCCGCCACCGCGGCCGAGAGTCGTCGCATGACCAGAGAGTTAGGAGATCGCAGTGGTATCTCAGGGGGAAGCAGCGGCAGCCGGAGACCCGCTGACCTTCGTGCGGGGGCTGGGTCGCCGCGGCGTGCGCTTCTACCTGGAGCAGGGCGTGCTCAAGTCCGCCGGCACCGGTGAACTCACCGCCGGGGAAGCCGCCTTCGTACGAGGCCACAAGGCCGAGATCGTCGCACACCTGCTGGCACAGGACGCCGGAGCGCGGGACGCCGCCGACACCGGCGGACCGGCACCGCTGAGCTACCAGCAGGAGCGCCTCTGGGTCCTCGACGACATCGCGGAGCGCTCCGAGGAGTACAACTCCATCGAGGCGTTCCGCGTCCGGGGCGCCGTCGACCTCGACCGGCTCTGCGACGCCCTGCGGCGCCTGGTCCGGGAGAACGACGTCCTGCGCACCGTGTACCGGATGACGGGCGACACGGTCGGCCAGGTCGTCCTCGACACGGAGCTGCGCATCGACCGCGAGGACGCGGCGACCCCCGAGGAGGCCCTGGAGAAGGCCCGGGCGGCCCAGCTCGCCGAGGCGGCGCGCCCGTTCGACCTCGGCGCCGAGATCCCGGTGCGGTGCCGGCTGATCGTCGCGCCCGGCGACGAGTGCTACGTCGTCCTGAACCTCCACCACATCGCCTGCGACGGCTGGTCGATGCCGGTCCTGTGGCGGCAGCTGAGCCGCTTCTACGACGCGCCGGACGCCGCGTACCAGGCCCCCGGGACGCCGTACGCCGCGTACGCCCGGTGGCAGCGCCGCACCCTCACCGGCGACGTCCTCGACACCCTGGTGGACCACTGGCGGGACCGCCTGGACGGCGCGCCCCTGATCCACGGCCTGCCGGTCGACGGCGGGGCCCCGGACGGGCGCGGGCAGATCGCGGGCATCCACACGCGGCGCGTCGGCGGTGACGCGTACGAGGCGTTCACCAAGCGCTGCGTGGCCGCCGGCGCCCACGAGTTCGCCGGCCTGCACGCCGTCCTCGCGATTCTGACTGCGATCGTCAGCGGCCGGCCGGAGACCGTCATCGGCAGCCCCATCGCCAACCGGGAACTGCCCGGCGTCCAGGAGACCGTCGGGTTCTTCGTCAACATGATCTCGGTGCGCGGCGAGGTCCACGACGACGACACCTTCGCCGGTGTCCTCGCCGCCAAGAAGGCCGAGATCGAGTTCGGGTACGCCTTCCAGCAGGTGCCGTTCGAACGGGTCGTCGCGGCCGTCACCGACGGGCGCAACGACACGTCCCCCGTCTTCCAGATCGTCCTCGCCCTGCAGAACTTCGCCGCCGGCGGGCCCGCCCTCACCGGCACGCGCATCGACCCGCTGCCGGACGTGCAGGAGCGCAGCCGCTACGACCTGGAGGTCTTCGTCCACGACGACGGCGACGGCGGCCGGGAACTGCGGTGGGTCTACGACGCCGGCCTCTTCGACCGGGCGACCGTCGAGCGGTGGGCCGACTGGTTCACGGAGATCCTGGAGACCGTCGCCGCCGACGCCGACACCCCCGTCGCGGACCTGCGGACCGCCCTCGCCCGACGAATTCCGCAGGACGCCGCCACCGACGGCCCCGCCCCCGCGGCCTCCGCCGACGAGATCGACGTGCTCGCGCGGATCGCCGCGACCGCCGCCGCCGACCCCGACCGGGTGGCGGTCAGCGACGGCGACCGGCGCGTCACCTACGGCGAACTGCTGCGCCGCGCCTCGGAGATCGGCGGCGCCCTGATCGAACGCTACGGCCCGCGGGCCGTGTTCGCGCTCGACATGGACCGGTCCGTCGAGCTGGTCGAGACGATCGCCGGCGTCATGGCAGCCGGCGGGACGTACGTCGCCCTCGACCCGTACGACAGCGCGGCCCGCCGCACCGCGGTCCTCACCGCCGCCGCACCCCGCTGCCTCCTCACGGCGGGCGCGCACGGCCCGCTCGATACGGCCTGTGACCTGGACGCCGTCGACGTACGGACCCTCACCTCGGACGGTCCCGGCCGGCTGGGCCCGCTGTCCCCGGACCACGACCTCTACCACGTGTTCACGTCGGGCTCGACCGGCCGGCCCAAGGGCGTACGGGTCACCTACCGCAACCTCGCCGCCTACCTCGGCGGCGTCACCGGCAGGCTGGACCTGCGGCCCGGGTCCCGGTACTGCTGGCAGTCCGGCGTCGCCACCGACTTCGGCAACACGGTCCTGTTCGGAGCCCTCGCCACCGGCGGCCGGCTCGACGTCGCCACCCGCGACGACATCCTCGACGGCGCCGCCCTGAGCGCCTTCCTGCGCCGGAACGACACGGACGTCCTGAAGATCACGCCCAGCCATCTGGCCGCTCTCCTCGAGACGCACCCCCTCGCCGAACTCCTGCCGAAACGGACCCTCGTGCTCGGGGGAGAGGCGGCGTCCCCGGCGGTCGTCCGGGCCCTGCGGGACGTCCCGCCGTCGGTCGCCGTCCACAACCACTACGGGCCGTCCGAGACGACGGTCGGCGTGTTCGTCGCGGACGTGACCGACCCGGCGGCCTCCGCGGCGCTTCCCATCGGGCGGCCCCTGCCCGGCGTCACGTTCACGATCGAGACCCCCGACGGCGCCCCGGTGCCCTTCGGGGCGGCGGGCGAACTGGTGATCCGCGGTCCGCAGGTCGCCGCCGGCTACCTCGGCGAATCCCGGGACGGGCCGTCCGCGTTCTTCGCCACGGCCACCGGACGCGGCTACCGGACGGGCGACCGGGTCCGGCTGCGCAACGACGGCCAGGTGGTCTTCCTCGGCCGGCAGGACGAGCAGGTGAAGATCCGCGGACATCGCGTCGAACTCGGCGAGATCCGGGCCGCCCTGGAGTCGACGCCCGGCGTCGGACGCGCCGAGGTCCTCGTCGACGAGGACGCCCACGGCGCCCCGCGCGTGGTCGCCTTCGTCCAGAAGTCCGACGGCCCGGGACCCGACGGCCCCGCCCACCAGGACGCGCCGCCGCCGGCGGACGCCGACGCCGTGGTCGAACAGTGGCGGGAGGTCTACGACTTCGCGTACACCGAACGGGTCACCGGGGACATCGAGTTCAACGCCTCCGGCTGGATCAGCTCCTACACCGGCGAACCCATCCCGGAAGGGGAGATGCGCGCCTGGCTCGCCGGCACCCTCGACCGCATCGCCACCGTCCGGCCGAAGAGCGTCCTGGAGATCGGCTGCGGACTCGGCATCATCGCCTACCCGCTCAGCCGCCGCGTGGACTCCTACCTGGCCTGCGACTTCTCCTCGCAGATCATCGCCATGAACGAGCGGAACGCCGCCCGGATCAGCACCGGGCCCCTGTCGTTCTTCACCTGCGACGCGATCGACATCGACCGCCACGCGGCCCGCATCCGCGAGGCGGGCGTCGACACCGTCGTCATCAACTCGGTGGTGCAGTACTTCCCCGGCCTGGACTACCTGGAAGAGGTGCTGGACAAGGTCCTCGCCCTCGACTGCGTCCGCCACGTCTTCGTCGGCGACGTCCGCCACCACGACCTGCTCGACGAGCTCTGCCTCTCCCTCGTGGACGCCCGGACCCCGGACGGCGAGACACGGCCGGACCTGGAACGGCTCCAGCTGGCGGAGGCGCAGTCCGCGCAGGTCACCGAACTCCTCATCTCCGACGCGTACTGGACGCAGTTCGCCGCCCGGCGCGACGACGTGACCGGCGTCAGCGTCCTCCCGCGCACCGGCCCGGTCGCGAACGAGCTGTTCGACTTCCGGTACGACGTCATCCTGAGCAAGGACCCCGACCGGCTGCACCGCGTCGGCTCCACCGGCCCGGTCGCGGTGCGGGACGCGGACCTCGCCGAGACCGACGACCTCTGGCGCTCCCTTGCCGCCGGCGAGACCGGCACCGCCGTCGTCCGGGGCGTCCCCCACCCGCGTACCGCGGCACACTGTGACGCCCTGCGGGCCGCACGGGCGAACGTGACCACCGGTCCGGCCGCACCCCGCCCGACCGCGCCGCACCCCCCGCAGGACGTCCTCGCCCGGCTGCGGCGCGCCGCCGACGCCCACGGACTGCACACCAGCGCCCACTACGCCCGCGACGAGCACGGCTACGTCAGCCGTCTCGACGTCGTCGTCTTCCGGTCCGACCACGCCCGGTACGCCGACAGCACGGCCCTCGGCGACTCCCGCACCGACCGCACCCGGCCCCTCAGCACCACGCCGACGGCCGGACAGCCCGCGGGCACCCTGCTGAACCGCGTCGCCGAGACCGCCGCCGCCCTGCTTCCGCCGCACCTGCGCCCGGACCGGCTCGTCCTGGTGCCGGCCTTCCCCCTCGGCAGGACCGGAAAGCTCGACCGCCAGGCGCTGCGCGCACTGGCGGCCCGCCAGGACGCGGCCGGCGGCCTCGGGGAACTCGTCGGCGACACCGAGACCACCCTGGCCCGGATCCTCCGGGACCTCCTGGCGAACGGCGAGCGGATCGACCGCGAGAGCGACTTCTTCGCCGTCGGCGGACACTCCCTCCTCGCCGCCCGCTACGCCCACGCCGTCAACCGCGCCTTCGGCCTGGAACTGCGCGCCAAGTCCGTCTTCGACCGGCCGCGCCTGAAGGACTTCGCCGCACTCGTGACCGCCGGCCGCGACCGGACCGGCCCCGAGGGCGCGCCCGGCGAACCCCTCGGCCGGGAGAAGCGGGCGATCTCACCGCTGCAACAGCGCTTCTGGACGATCGCGAAGTCCTCCGGACCGTCCACCCTCTACAACACGACCCTGCTGCTCGAACTCACCGGCCCGCTCTCCGTGAGCGCGCTGCGGACGGCGTTCCAGCAGGTCGTCGCCCACCACCAGGTGCTCAGGAGCTACTTCGAGGAGGAGGGCGACAGCGTCTTCATCCGACTGCGCGACGCCGCCGACCTCACCCTGTCGTACCTGGAGATCCCCGGCCTGACCCCCGAACGCGCCGAGCGGCTCCTCATCGAGCGGATCAACCGGCCCTTCGACCTCGCGACCGGCCCGCTCGTCGAAGCGGCGCTCGTCGCCGCGTCGCCCGACACCCACTACCTGATGCTGTGCATCCACCACATCATCACCGACGGCGCCGCCGAGGCGATCCTCGTCGAGGACCTCCAGGAGTGCTACGAGGCGGCCCTGGAGGGCCGCGAGCCGCGCTGGCGCGACGACGGCGCCACCTTCTTCCGCTACCTCGACCGGACCGAGTGGCCGGGCCCGGAGAGCCTGGACTTCTGGGCGCGGCAGCTCGACGGCGCGCCCCTGCGGCACAACCTGCCGCTGGACGGCGACCGCGCGCCCCAGTCCGCCCACGACGGCGCCTCCTTCAGCTCGGTGCTGTCCGTGGAGGCCACCGCCGCGCTCGCCGCCCTCGCCCGGCGGCACCGCACCACGATGTTCGTCGTGCTGAACGCCGTCGTCGGCGTCTTCTTCTCGTTCCTGTCCGGCGAGGACGACCTCGTCGTCGGCGCCCCCTACGACTGCCGGGAGACCGAGGCCGACAACGTCGCGACGGGCATGTACGTCAACACGGTCCCGTTCCGGCACCGGATCGACTGGGCGCGCACGCTGGACTCGCTGATCGTGACGGAATGGGAGTACTACCGGGAGGCGTTCGCCCACCGGCACGTGCCCTTCGACCGCCTCGTCGAGCACCTCAACCCGGAGCGCGTCGCCGGTATGAACCCGATCCTCCAGATCGTGCTCGCGCTCCACCCGGAAGGGCGCAGCGTCTTTCCCTTCCACGACTGCCGGGCACGCCCGATCAAGGCGGCGGCGGTCGACTCCAAGTTCGACCTGCTGTTCAACTCCAAGGTGATCGACGACCGCCTCACGATCCACTGGGAGTACAAGAAGCACCTGTTCTCGGCCCGGCGCGTTCAGGCGATGGCGGAGTTCTTCGGCTCCTTCGTCGAGACCGCCGTCGGCCACCCGGACGTGCCGCTCGGCCGGCTCGACTTCGCCGGGCGCGCCGGCGACGAGTCGTCCCTGGCCCTGCTGAGCGGCCCCGCCGTCCCCCTGACGGACCCCAGCTACCTCGACGCCTTCGCCCGCTCCGCCGCGGCCGCGCCGCGGCGGCCCGCGGTACGCGGCGCCTCCGGCGACGCCGTCGACTACCGCACGCTGGACGAGCGGTCGGACGCCCTGGCCGCCCTGCTGCGCGACCAGGGGGTACGCAAGGGCGACCTGGTGGCCGTGTGCCTGCGGCGGTCCGCCGAGTTCCT
Organism: Streptomyces sp. NPDC126503; assembly: GCF_040302405.1. Classification (NCBI taxonomy): domain Bacteria; kingdom Bacillati; phylum Actinomycetota; class Actinomycetes; order Kitasatosporales; family Streptomycetaceae; genus Streptomyces; species Streptomyces sp. NPDC126503. The sequence continues at coordinate 63,748 of NZ_JBEORS010000030.1, read as the reverse complement.
GCTGACGACGCTCGCGGTGAACAAGGCCGGAGCCGCGTACGTCCCCATGGACTCGGAGTACCTGCGGAAGAACCGGGCGGCCCTGCTGCGCGAGCACCGCGTCGCCTGCGCCGTCGTCGAGGACGACGACGTGCCGGAGCTCCCGCGCGACGTCACGGTGATCCGCCGCCGGGACCTCCCGCCGGCCGACGGCGGCGCCCCCGCGGCCCGGCCCGAACTGCGGCACGACGACCTGTGCTACGTCATCTTCACCTCCGGCTCCACCGGGAAGCCCAAGGGCGTCGCGGTCACCCACGGATCGGTGGTGAACTACCTGGCCCACTGCTCCGCCACCTATCTCGAAGGCGACCCGCGGGTCGCGGTCCTGTCCAGCCCCCACTCGTTCGACGCGACCGTCACCACCAGCCTGTTCGCCCTCGCCGCCGGCCTCACGGTGCGGGTGGTCGAGGAGGACCGGGAGATCAGCGGACTGCGCGACGTGCTCACCGAGGACCGGGACGAGCGACTGCTCCTCAAGCTGACGCCCTCTCACCTCGTGGCCCTGTCGAACCTCGGGGTCACCCGGCAGCCGTCGGACGCCCGGCACGTCTTCGTCATCGGCGGCGAGGACCTCAAGGCCGCCGTCGCGGCCCCCTGGTACCGGGCGTTCGGGGGGAGCCGGTTCTTCAACGAGTACGGACCTACCGAGGCCACCGTCGGCTGCGTCGTACGGGAGATCACCGAGCCCGACGTCCGCACCGGCTCCGTCCCCATCGGCACCCCGATCTGCAACACGACGATCGCCGTGACGCACCGGGACATGCTCTGCGTCCCGTACCAGCGCGGCGAACTCGTCATCATGGGCGCCGCACTGGCCCGCGGCTACCTGGACGCCGACCAGACCGCCGCCGCCTTCCGGGCCGTGCCCGCGGCCGGCGGCGCGATCGGCTACCACACCGGCGACCAGGCGTCGCTCGTCGGGGAGACGTTCCGCTACCACGGGCGCGGCGACGGCCACATCAAGATCCGTGGATTCCGGGTCAGCCTGGCCGAGATCGAGGCGGTGATCGGCGGCATCGACGGCGTCCTCGACTGCGCCTGCGCGATCTCCGAGGACGGCGCACGGCTCTCCGCCTACGTCGTGCCGGCGCCGGAGCCCCGCACCTGGGAGAACGAGACCGAACTCCGCAACGCCGTAAGGCAGCTGCTGCCCCGATACATGGTGCCCGACACCCTCACCCTGCTCCCCGAGCTGCCGCTGACCGCCCACGGAAAGGTCGACCTCGCCCGGCTCACCGCCCCCGGCGAGGCCCCCGCCCCGGGGGACGACACCGCCGCGCCGGCCGACGAGACCCTGGGCCGGCTGACGGCGATCTGGCGGAAGGTCCTCGGCGTCACCGGAGACCTGCCCACCGACGCCTCGTTCTTCTCGCTCGGCGGCAACTCGCTGCTGGTGACGCTGCTGCTGATGCGGATGAACGAGGAGTTCGGCACCGACATCGGCCTCGACGTGCTCTACCGGCACGCCACCCTCGCCGAACAGTGCGCGCTCCTCGCCACCGACCCGGCGGCGACCCCGCCCGCCCACGACGCTCCCGAGCCGCCCGCCACCCCCGGCGAGGTCCCCCTCACCGCAGCCCAGCGCCGGTTCTACTTCATGGAGAAACTGGGCTCCGGCACCGACCACGCCGTCTCCCTGTGCTTCCACATCGACCGGGGCGTCGACCCCGGCCACCTCAGGGACGCCCTGCTCGCGGTCATGGAACGGCACCCGGTCCTCACGTCCCGGGTGGCCCTGCGCGCCGGACTCCCCGTCCTCACCCCCGGCGACGCCACCCCCGCCCGGGACCGCGTCGTGATCGTCCCCTGCGCCGACGGCGACGAGTCGAGGGAACGGATCCTGGCCCGCCGCGACAGCGCCGTGAACCTCTTCCACGACCCGCTGTGCAAAGCGTTCGTCCACGACCGGAGGGACGGCACCGTCGACCTCCAGATAATCGTGCATCACATCGTCTTCGACGACTGGTCCGAGAAGATCCTCCTGGAGGACCTGACCCGCCTCTACGCGGAGATCGCGGCCGGCCGGACGCCGTCACCGGGCCGCGCGGTGCCCTTCCAGCAGTACGCCGCCGGACCCGCCGGCGACGCCGACACCGTCCGGGCCCACACCCGGTGGTGGATCGAGACGCTCAAGGGCGCCCCGACCACCCACGGCCTGCCCGGGACCGACCGCCCGGCCGTCCCGGGCGAACCCGCCGGCGTCCTGGAGTTCCCCCTCGACGAGGACACCCTCGACCGCCTCGACGACACCTGCCGGCGGCGCGGCGTCACCCGCTTCAACGCCGTGCACACCGCCCTGGCCCTCGCCCTGTCCACCGTGAGCCGCAGGCGCGAGACGGTCATCGGCGTGCCGGTCACCAACCGTGCCGACGCCACCTACCAGGACACCGTCGGACTCTTCATGGAGACGCTCCCGCTCCGCACGGACACCGGCGACGGCGACTCCTCGTTCGGCACGCTCCTCCAGGACAGCCATGCGCGCTTCGCCGACGCCCTCGGACGCACGGAGTTCCACGTCGAAGAGGTGATGAACGCCCGTGCCGCCGAACACGCCGACGGCAAACGCTCGTTGTACGAGATCATGCTCACGCTCCACAACGACGGCGGGACCACCCTCGACTTCGCGGGCGTCCCCGCCCGACGCGTCCTGATGCCCCGCCAGGAGGCGAAGCTCGACCTGATCGTCGATGTGAAGCGCGTGGGCGAACAGCTGCACACCTACTGGGAGTACGACACCGCGGTGCTGTCCGAGACGACCGTACGGCACCTTCTCGACGAATTCGGCAACTGGCTCATCTGGGGCCTGACGCGACCGGACGAACCCGTCCGGAACCGGGGCACCCTGCGGAAAGAACAGTGACGTGAAAAAATTCCCCGTCCCCGACCCCGGTGTCCCCGACCACCGCTCGGCCGCCCGCTACCTGCTGTGGCTCGCCCGGCGGCAATGGCAGCCGGTCGCCCTGGGCACCGTCTGGGGCGTGCTCTGGCTGGTCTCGCTCGCCCTGATGCCCGCCGTGCTCGGCCGGGCCATCGGCGAGGGCATCGCCGCCAAGGACAGCGACGCCCTGCTCCGCTGGAGCCTCCTGGCGCTGCTGCTCACCGTCCTCACCGTGACCGCGGGCATCGGACGGCACCGCAGCGCCATGGCCAACCTCTACGCCTCCGAATTCCGCACGGTCCAGGTGGTCACCCGGCACGTGACCACGCTCGGGGCCACCCTGCCGAAGGTGGTCCGCAACGGCGAGGTCGTCACCATCGGCAGCGCCGACATCGGCTCGATCGGCGGAGTCTTCCAGCACCTCCCGGTCACCATGGGCGCGGCCGGCGCCATCATCGTGGTGGGCGTGCTCATGTTCAGCGCGTCCGTTCCGCTCGGCCTCACCGTCCTCATCGGCACACCCGTCCTGATGGCCGTCACCGCCCTCCTGACGAAACTCCTGCAACAGCGCCAGTCCAGCTTCCGCTCCCTCCAGTCACAGCTCACCTCCATCGCCGTCGACATCGCCGCCGGCCTGCGGGTGCTGCGCGGCATCGGCGGCGAGAAGGCGTTCGAGCGGCGCTACCGGAAGCAGTCCCAGAGCCTCCGCGAGGCGGGCGTCCACGTGGCCCGCGTCCAGTCGCTGTTCGACGCCATGCAGGTCCTCGCGCCCGGCGTCTTCGCCGTCGGCGTCACCTGGCTGGCGGCCACCCTCGCGATCAAGCAGGAGATCTCCCTCGGCGACATGATCGCCTTCTACGGCTACGCCACCTTCCTCACCCTGCCCCTGTCCATCATCGCCGCGGCGGCGAGCGCCACGACCAACGCCTACGTCGCCTCCGGGCGCGTCGCCGACTTCCTCCGCCTGGAACCCGAGTTCGGCCCGGCCGCACCGCCCCCCGACAGCGACGGCGGCGACCTGGCGGCCGGCGTGCCGCCCGCCGCCACGGCGCCCACGGCACAGCTCGCCGACGGCGCGTCCCGGCTGTCCGTGCCCCGCGAGGGCGTGCTCGGCGTGGTCTGCTCCGACCCCGCCGAACCCGCGCGCCTCGCCCTCCGCCTCGCGCGGTTCGCCGACTCCGGAGCCCCGACCCTCGGCGGCGTACCGCTGGCGGAGCTGCCGCTGCCCTGGCTGCGGCGCCGCGTCGTCCTCGTACGCAACGAGGACGCGCTCTTCGGCGGCCCGCTCGGCACCGAACTCGCGCCCTCCGGGCGGGAGGTCGAGCGGGACGAACTGGAGCGGGCGCTCCACGCGGCCGGCGCCGAGGACATCGTCCGGGGCCTGGACGGCGGCCTGGACACCGTGCTCCAGCACGGGGCGAAGAACCTCTCCACCGGCCAGCAGCAGCGGCTCCGGCTGGCCCGGGCCCTGGCCGCCGACCCCGAGACCCTGATCCTGATCGATCCGACGAGCGCCGTCGACGCGCTCACCGAGGCCCGCATCGGAGAACGCCTCGTCCGCCACCGCGCGGGCCGTTCCACGGTGGTCTTCACCTCCAGCGCCCTGATGCTCGCCCAGGCCGACTCGGTCTGCGTGGTGGAGGACGGCGTCGTCACCGCCACCGGCAGCCACCGCGAGCTGCTCGCCGAGTCCCCCGCCTATGCGGCCGTCGTGAACCGCGGAGAGGCGTGATCCCCGTGCCCCCCAAGATCCTTCCCGTCTCCGACCCCGCCGCCGCCCGCCGGTACGGCTGGCAGACCATGCGCCGCCACCCGAAACTGCTGCTGGGCGCTCTGGGACTGAACGCCGCCGCGGCGGCCGCGGGACTCGTCGGCCCCCGGCTCCTCGGCGAACTCGTCCAGGACGTGGCCGGCGGCACCACCACCGGACACGTCACCCGGGTCGTCGTCGTCCTGCTGTTCTTCGTACTGCTCCAGTCGTGGCTCATCCGCGGCGCCACGGTGTTCGGCGGCCGGCTCAGCCAGGCCGTCCTCGCCGAGATGCGCGAGACGTTCATCGAACGGGTCCTCGGACTGCCGCTGTCCACGGCCGAGGACGCCGGAGCCGGCGACCTCATCTCCCGCGCCTCCCGCGGCGTCGACGAGATGCAGCGCACCGCCCAGTACGCGCTCCCGGCGATCCTGACGGCCGCCTTCACCTTCCTCCTGAGCATCGTCGGAATGCTCGCCGTCTCGCCCGCGCTGACCGTCGTCATCCTGGTCGCCGTGCCGCCGGTCGTCCTGGTCACCCGCTGGTACCTGAGCCGGTCGACCGAGGCGTACCGCGCGTACAAGACCGCCGCGGCCGGCATGACCGAGGAACTGGCCGCCTCCACGGACGGCGCGGCGACCATCGAGGCCCTGGGCCTCGCCCGGCGGCGCGTCGCCGCCGGAGACGCCTCGGTGGGGGCCACGTACGCCGCCGACATCGGCACCCTCCGGCTGCGGACGGTCTTCCTGCCGACCGCCGAGATGGGCTACCGGCTGCCGATGATCGCCGCCCTGCTGCTCGGCGGCTACTTCTACACCGAGGGCTGGGCGAGCCTCGCGGCCGTCACCGCCGTCGTGCTGTACACCCAGCAGATGTCGGAGCCCATCTCGCAGGCGCGGGACTGGCTCACCGAGATGCAGACCGCCACGACCTCGCTCCAGCGGCTGCTCGGCGTGACGGAGGTCCCGCCGGACCGCCAGGTGCGCGAGCACACGGTGGACGCCGACCAGGGCCTCGTCATCGAGAAGGTGACCTTCGGCTACGGGGACGGCGAAGGCCCCGAGGTCCTGCACGGCATTGACCTCACCGTCCGCAAGGGCGAACGCCTCGCCATCGTCGGACCGTCCGGCGCGGGAAAGTCCACCCTGGGCCGCCTCATGGCCGGCGTCCACGGCCCCACCACGGGCTCCGTCCGGCTCGGCGGCGCCCCCCTCGTCGAGCTGCCGCTGGAGCAGCTGCGCAGCGAGGTGGCGCTGGTCAGCCACGAGCAGTACGTGCTCGGTGGCACCCTCCGGGAGAACCTGGCCCTCGCCGTCAGGGACGGGGACACCGCCGACGACGAGGTGATCTGGTCGGCACTGAAGGCGGTCGAGGCGAAGGAGTGGGTCCAGGCCCTCCCGGACGGACTGGACACCGTCATCGGCTCCGGCGGCATGGGCCTCACCCCGGCCCAGTCCCAGCAGCTCGCCATCGCCCGCCTCGTGGTCGCCGACCCGGAGGTCCTCGTCCTCGACGAGGCGACCTCCCTGCTCGACCCCACCTCGGCCCGCGACCTGGAACGCTCCCTGAACGCCCTCCTGGAGGGCCGGACCGTGATCACCATCGCGCACCGCCTGCACACCGCGTACGACGCCGACCGCATCGCCGTCATCGACGACGGCCGCGTCGTGGAGCTCGGCTCCCACACCGAACTGATCGCGAACGACGGCTCTTACGCGCGGCTCTGGCGGTCGTGGCACGGCGGGGCCCCAGAAGCGCCGGCCGGCAGGGAAGGGGAGCGATGCTCGTAGTGCCGTACACCGTCGGCCCCGCGAGCCCCGTGCAGATAGCGGAGGCGTGCGAAGGGCGAACCGACCTCGTCTTCCTCGTGGACGCCCACGACCCCCAGGCCGCCCCGCTCGTCCCCCTCCTGGAGGAACTGGCGCCGGTGGTGGTGCACGACGGGAACGCCTCGCGGGTGATCGAGGCGCTCGCGCCGCTGGGCCCGCGCGGCGTGGCGACCTTCGCCGAACCCACTCTGCGGATCGGCGCGGCCGTCGCCGGGGCCTTCGGCCTCCCGCACCACAACGAGGAGACCTGCGGTCTGCTCACCAGCAAGCTGCGGCAGCGCGAGCGGCTGAACGCCGCCGGAGTCGGCCACGTCCCCACGGCCGCGTTCCTGCTCGACGACCCGGCGGCGGTGACCCTGCCGCCGGGGTTCCGCTTCCCGGCGATCGTCAAGCCGGAAGAGGGCGTGGCCAGCAGGGACACGGTGTACGTGGCGTCGGAGGGCGACCTGCCCGCCCGGCTCCGCGAACTGCCGGCCGGCCGGACCTACGTCTGCGAGGCGTACATACCGGGCGCCGACCTCCACGGCACCGACTGGCTCGCCGACTACGTGTCCGTCGAGTCCGCCGTGTCCGGGGGCGCGGTCGGACACCTCGGGGTGAGCGGGCGGCTGCCGCTGGTGGCGCCGTTCCGGGAGGGCGGCCTCGTCTTCCCGGTGCCTCCGGAGGAGAAGACCGCGGCGGCGATCACCGACCTGGCCGAACGGGCCATCGCCGCCCTCGGCATCACCACCGGCCTCGTACACACCGAGATCAAGATGTCCCCCGACGGCCCGCAGGTCATCGAGGTGAACGGGCGCCTGGGCGGCACCATGTCCCGGCTGATCCCGCGCGCCCTCGGACTCGACCCGGTCCGCCTCGCCGTCGACCTCGCCCTGGGCGCCCCGCTGCCGTCCGGCTTCGGCACACCGAGCCGGGTGGCGATGCTGGTCTACGTCCAGGCGCCCATGGAGGCCACGGCACTGGCGGCGACGCCCCCCGCCGCCCGCCTCCGGGCCCTGCCCGGAGTGTTCGGGGTGGACGTCCTCGCCAGGAGCGGCCGGCCCGTCGACTGGCGGAGCGGGTCGCTGGGACGGATCTGCGACGTCTGGATCGACGCCCCGTCACCCGAGCGGCTGCGGGAGCGGTACCGGGCCGTCCTCGACGTCCTCGACAGCGGCCTCGCGTGGAGCCGCGCCACCGCACCGACTCGGGACGACCAACCAGCGGACTAAGGAGACGACCATGGTGGACTGCCTGATCATCGGGCACAACGAAGGGCACTTCCCCAGCGACGTCCAGATGGTGGAGCGCATGGGCGTCGAGTCCGGAGCCTTCCGCGACCTCGCCCTGAGCTACGTGCAGTGGGACGGGACGCCCACGCGCGCGCTGGACGTCTTCAACCGCCTGAACGTCCCCGACGCCCACGGGGACCGGAGGCGCTACCACAACTTCGAGATGCTCTGGCCGGCCGTCTCCTACCTCGGCTCCTTCCTGAGCCGGCACGGCTTCTCCTTCGACTACGTCAACCTCTTCCAGCAGGAGAAGGAGGACCTCAGGCGGAAACTGGAGGACAAACCCCTCACGGTGGCCGTCACGACCACGCTCTACGTCACCGCCGGACCCGTCATGGAAGTCGTCAGGACCGTCCGCGAACAGTGCCCCGAGACGACCATCGTCGTCGGCGGCCCCTTCGTCCAGAACTACCGCAAGCAGCTGGAGAAGAAGGACCTCAACGCCCTCTTCACCATGATCGGCGCGGACATCTACGTGGACAGCAACGAAGGCGAACTCACCCTCGCCCGCGTCCTGTCGGAACTGCGCGAGGGCCGCCCCCCGAGCAACGTGCCCAACGTCATCCACCGCGACGGCGACGAGTTCGTCTTCAACGCCACCGAACTCGAATCGAACCCCCTCGACGCGAACCCCGTCGACTACGGCGCGTTCTCCTCCTCGCTCGGCAGCTTCGTCTCGCTGCGCACCGCCAAGTCGTGCCCGTACTCCTGCGCCTTCTGCGGCTTCCCCGCCCGCGCCGGCAAGTACGTGTACCTCTCGCCCCAGCAGGTGGAGGCGGAACTGGACCGGATCAAGGAGTCCGGCGAGGTCACCAACCTCACCTTCCTCGACGACACGTTCAACGTGCCCAAGGGCCGCTTCAAGAAGCTCCTGCGCATGATGATCGACAAGCAGTACGGCTTCCGCTGGAACTGCTTCTACCGCAGCGACCACGGCGACCAGGAGGTCATCGACCTCATGGCGGAGGCCGGGTGCGAGGGCGTCTTCCTCGGCATCGAGTCCGGCTCGGACCGCATCCTGGAGTCGATGAACAAGACCGCGCGGCGCGCCGACTACCTCGCGGCCATACCCGCCCTGAAGAAGAACGGCATCGTCACCCACGCCAACCTCATCGTCGGCTTCCCCGGCGAGACCGAGGAGACCGTCGCCGAGACGCGGAGCCTGCTGGAGGAGGCCCGGCCCGACTTCTTCCGGGCGCAGCTCTGGTACGCCGACCCGATCACCCCGGTCTGGGAGAAGCGCGAGGAACTCGGCATCCAGGGCTCCATGTTCACCTGGTCGCACCACACGATGGACGCGAAGACCGCGATCGGCATCGTGGACGACCTCTTCGCGACGGTCCGCGAACCCCACTGGCTGCCGCAGACCGGCTTCGAGCTGTGGAGCGTCTTCTACCTGATGCGCCGCGGCATGACGCTCGACCAGGTCAAGGGCGCCGTCGGCGCGTTCAACTCCGCCGTGGCCGAGAACATAGGCCGCGGCAAGCCCGCCGAGATCAGCCCCGGCGCGCTCGCCCGGCTCCGTGAGGCGTACCGGTTCACCGAGGCGGGCGCCTGACGGCGACCCGGTCCACCGGTCACGCCGTCCCGAGAGCGGTCCGGTGCCCCTCCGCACGGAAGGGGCACCGGACCTCCGTCCTCACCCCCCCCGCAGAAGGCGCCTTGATGTTCACCACCTTCCGCCGCCCGCTCCGGCACCAGGACCGCCTCATCTGCTTCCCCTTCGCCGGGGGAGGAGAGAGCCACTACCGGGACTGGGCCGGGCGCGTCCCGGACGCCGACGTCGTCGCGGCCCGGCTCGCCGGCCGGGAGAGCCGCTTCACGGAGCCGCCCCGGACCGACTTCACCACCCTGCTCGACGAGTGCGTCGCGGCCGTCGAACCGTACCTCGGCGCCCGGACCACGCTGTTCGGCCACAGCTTCGGCGGGCTGCTGGCCTTCGAGGTCGCGCGGCGCCTGGAGGCCCGGGGGAGGGGGCCGGCGCTCGTCATCGTCTCGGGCTGCGACGCGCCCCGCACGATCGTCTCCGCGCCTCCGGGGGACCTCGGTGACGCCGCGCTGCTCGCCGCCCTCGGCCGGCACGGCGCGGTCCCCGGCGAGTCGGCGGCGAACAGGGAGCTGCTGGAGCTGACGCTGCCGGCGTTCCGCGCCGACCTCCAGGCCAAGGCGAGCTACCGCGTCGACCCGGCGGACCGGCCGCTGGGCCGGCCGGTCCGCCTCTACTACGGCACCGAGGAGCCGTTCGACCCGGACCAGGCGCGCGAGGGGTGGGCCGAGGTGGTGTCGGGGCCCGTCACCATGCGCGGGTTCCCCGGCGGGCACTTCTTCGTGAACAGCGCCCGCCGGCAGGTCCTGGAGGCCATCGCCTCGGACATGGCCCGGGCCCGGCTATGACCGGTAGCGCCGGGCCAGGTGGTCGTCCAGCCGCTCCAGGGCCTCGGGGAGGACGGTCCGGCCCAGGCCGATGCGGAAGCGCCGGTCGTCGAGGTCGAAGACGCTGTCGGGGAGCAGCAGCACGCTCTGCTCCAGGGCGAGGTCCCGCACGAAGTCCTCGACGGGGACGGGCAGGAGGAGCTTCGGGAAGCCCATGGGGGTGGCGCGGGGCGGCTCCCAGGCGAGCGCGTCCGGGTGCCGCCGGACGAACGCGTCGGCGAGCGCCAGGTTGTCGAGGATGATCCGCCGGCTGCGGGCGACCAGCCGCTCCCGCGCCCGCAGCGCGATGAGCGCCAGGATCTCCGACGGCGCCGAGGCGCAGACCGTGGTGTAGTCCTTGATGCCCCGCGCGGCCCGGGTCAGCGCCTTGTCCCGGGTGGCCATCCAGCCGACGCGCAGCCCCGCGAGCGCGTACGCCTTGGACAGCACCCCGATGCTGACGGTGTGGTCGCCGAGGTCGCTGGCCGCGGGCAGGGTGGTGCCGGGCTCGAACTCCAGGTAGCGGTAGACCTCGTCGGAGACGACGGTGACGCCGGCTTCCGCGGCCAGCGCGATCAGGGCCTCGAACTCGGCGCGGCTCGGCAGCGCGCCGGTCGGGTTGTGGGGGAAGTTGACGAACAGCGCGCGGGTGGTGGGCCGGAGCGCGGCCCGAACCGCGTCGAGATCCAGGCGCCAGCCGTGGTCGGCGTCCAGCCGGACCGTGGTGAACTCGGCGCCCAGGGCGGGGATGACCCGGTGCAGCCCCTCGAACGCCGGCCAGACGACCACGGCGTGGTCGCCGGGCCCCAGCAGGGCGTTGGTGACGAGGAACAGCGCCTCCACGGCGCCGCCGCCGCACACGGTGACGTGGTCGGCCTCGGTCCGCGTGTACTGGCCGGCGATCGCCTCGCGCAGCAGCGGATGCCCGACGGGGTCCGTGTAGCCCAGCTCCAGTCCCTCCCACAGGGCCAGGGCCTCGGGGTCGGCGAGGTCCAGGAGGTCGCGCATGCGGTAGCTGTCGACGTCCGAGGCGCAGGCCACGTACGTGACGGAGGACTCCCACTGACCGAAGAATTGCTCGATCTTGCAGCTCTGCGGAATCACCGCGCCTGGCCTCCTGCGTCGTCGGAACCTGCGGGACCCGGCGTGGCGGCCGCCGGGCGTGCCGGGGCGCTCGCGGGGCCGTCGGCGGGCAGCAGCTCGTAGATCCGCCGCATCCCGCCCAGCACGCCGTCGAGCCGGGGGAGCGCCGCGTACACCGGATCACGGCGCAGGATCGCGTCCACCTGGCGCAGCCGCCACATCGGGGTCCGCGGGAAGAGGTGGTGCACCAGGTGGAAGCCCTCGCCGTCCGCCTCTCCGAGCAGGAAGCGGGACACGAGACCGTACACGCGGTTCCAGGTCAGGTAGATGTCCACCCGCGGCGCGGTCTCGATCAGCGGGAAGTGCTCCATGAGTTCGGCCACGGCCCCGATCCAGACCTGCGTCGTGACCAGCGGCACGAACCACAGCGCGAGCAGCCACGGCCACCAGCCGCCGAGCACGGCCCACGCCACCACCGCGACCAGCAGCGCCACCCGCGTCCACCGCTCGGACGGGCGCTCGTCCTTCGTCACGATCCGGTGCCGCAGCAGGTAGAGCACGTACGAGGCGGTGGCCCGGGGCCCCACGACCGACCGCAGGTACCGGCGCAGGGACGCCCGCCCGAGGTCGTCGCCGCACAGCCCGTTGTCCCGGTACTGCCGGTAGTCGGGGTCGAGTTCGGGATCCCCGAGCCGGCCGTGGTGGTCGCCGAGGTGCGAGGCCCGGTAGCCCGTGAAGCTCTGGAGCACCGGATACCCGCCGAAGAGCGCCCCGATGACGTCGCCCGCGCGGTGGTGTGCCATGAACGCGCGGTGCACGGCCATGTGCAGCACTCCGGCGACGGCCCGCTGCCGGCCGCCGATGAAGAAGACGGCGACGACGTAGACCGGGACGGCCGCCCCCAGCGGAAGGTGGTGGAAGGCGAGCACCGAGGCCGTGCACCAGGCGGCGATCCAGAACCAGTGCTCGATCACTTCGAGTGGCCCGTGCCAGTTGTCCAGACGCGACACGGCCCGGACTTCGGCGAGGATCTCCGGCGAGAAACGGAATCTTTCGTTGCGGTGAGCTGTGGACACAGTCGTAGTCCTCCCCGGCGGGACCTTTCCATGGTGCCATGTGCCCGTCAAGGGCACCTCGGCTCGGCCTGAAGTGGTGCTCCGCCTGCGGTGGTCGAGGTCATCGGCGTGATACGGGGCGCATGCCGGGACGAGGCGGGTGGCACGGCTCCGGCACCGGCCCTGCACGGATGGCGAAACGTCTACAGATACTTCGCGAAATGGGCGCACCGGCGTCGTTGAGAGAGGTGTGCGACTCCTCGTCGAGTTTGACGGACTCTTGCTCGGAGCAGTGTTCGGACTGTAACTTTATGATCGCATGTCGTTTCGTGATCGACCCGTCACTGAATACACGGTAGCCGTCGCCCCCTCCAGGCCGGAATATCCCGGCAGCAGGCTCCACGGGCGGAACCGCATAGCTCCCGCCCCGGCATCTCGCTCCGCTCTCCGCTGTCCCAATCGACTGAGGATGGTTGTTCCGCATGGTCACGGTCATCGAGAACTGGCTGTTGAAACCCGAATTCGCCGAGCAAGCCCTCGAACTGATGCAGGAGATGGACGACATCGTGGGCCCCAACGCCCACGACGACTCGGGATGGTGCGAACACGGGCGCTTCTACCAGTTGCAGAGCCGGCCCGCGGAAGTCTGGATGATGTACACCTGGCGCTCCCGGGAGGCGCACGAGGTCTTCATCAAGAAGGAAGAAGAACTCCTCACGGAGTTCTACGAGCGATACTGCGCGCGGCCCCGGCAGATCGTCTACTTCACGGAACTCCCGGTCGACGTGGAAGCGCTCGCCGACCGGGCCGCCGATTCCCCCCGTGGCTGACGCCGTGCAGGACTGGTCACCCGCCGAGTTCGAAAAGCACGGCGCCGAGGTCCTGGCCGCGATACGCGAGCATTTCGAGCAGATCCGACAGGTTCCCGTCAGCCGCCCTTACGACACGCGGGTTCTGCTCGAAGAGTTCGAAGGCCCGATGCCGGACGACGGCGAGGAATTCACGACGATTCTCGCGGAGACGCGCGAGAAGGTCGTGCCGAACCTGGTGCAGTGGAATCACCCGTCTTTCTTCGGATACTTCCCCACCTGCGCCAGCTTCCCGGGCGTCCTGGCCGAGACCGTCACCGCCGCGCTCAATGTCAACACCATGCTCTGGAAGACGAGCCCCGCCGGCTCCGCCGTCGAGACCGTCGTGCTGCGCTGGCTGGCCGACCTCGCCGGGTACGACACGGACGCCGACGGCCTGCTGCTGGGCGGGGCGTCCCTGGCGACCCTGTTCGCCCTCGGCGCCGCACGCGACGCCGCGCTGGGCCCGGAGGTCCGCGAGCACGGCCTCGGCTCCGCGGGACGGCTCCGCGTCTACGCGAGCGACCAGGCCCACAGCTCGGTCGAGAAGTCCGTGATCGCCCTCGGATTCGGCGCCCGCAACCTGGTGCGCGTCCCCTCCGACGCGCACTACCGCATGCGGCCCGACGAGCTGGACGCCGCCCTGCGGCGCGACCTGGCCGCCGGAGCGAAGCCGGTGGCCGTCGTGGCGACCGTGGGCACGACCTCCACCGGCGCCGCCGACGACCTCGCGGCCCTCGCCCGCGTCACCGAACGCCACGGCGTCTGGCTCCACGTCGACGCCGCCTACGGGGGCTTCTACCGCGCCTGCCCGAGCCTGCGCGACCGCGTCGAGGACGTCCGGGTCGGCGACTCCCTCGTCGTGAACCCGCAGAAGACCCTCCTCGTCCCCCTGGACTCGACCGCCCTCTTCTGCCGCCGGAAGGGAGCCCTCGCGGAATCGTTCCGCCTCGTGCCCGACTACCTCACCTCCGAACGGCCCGCCGCATTCGACTACATGGACCTCTCCCCCCAACTCGGCCGGGGATTTCGCGCGTTGAAAGCCTGGTGGGTCCTGCGCACCTTCGGCCGCAACGGACTGACCGCCCACCTCGAACGCTCCGTCGAGATGGCCGGCGCCCTGCGCGAGAGCGCCGCCGCGCACGAGGACTGGACCGTCGTCGGCACGACGCCCTACCCTCTCGTCTGCCTGCGGTACACACCGAAGCGGGACGGCGAACCGCTGCCCAGGGACGCGCGCGACCAGCTCAACGCGGCCATCGCCCGCGCCGTCAACGAGAGCGGCCGGGCCTTCGTCTCCCACTCGGTGCTGAGAGACGGCTACGTGATCCGCGTCGCCGTGGGAAACGCCCGTACGACACCGGCGGACGTACGAGCACTGTGGCGGCTCCTCACGACGACGGCCGAAGCCCAGTACGCCGAGCAGCGGTTCTGACGGAGGGAACGGCACATGATCCAGCACATCGTCCTCCTCCGGCTCCGCCCGCCGCACACCCCGGACGAACCGGCGCTCCAGGAACTCGAACGGGACACCCACCGCCTCGGGGACGCCGTACCGGCCATCAAGGAGATGAGGTTCGGCAGGAACGTGACGCGGCGGGCCGACGCCCACGACTACGCGCTCGTCGCCCTCTTCGTGGACGAGGCCGCGCTGGCGGACTATCTGGACCACCCCGCCCACCGCGAGGTGTCCGCACGGTGGGCCGCCGTCAGCGACCGCGCCGTCGCCGACCTGTACGAGACCCCGTCCCCCCACGCGGAGGAGTAGGCTCCCTTGGACGACCAGTCCTTCCCTCTGACCGACGCCGACCGCGCCCTGCTGCCCGACGCGACGGACCTCGCGTTCTACGACGAGCACGGATGGTGGCTCTCGCCGAAGCTCCTCACCGACGACGAGATCGACACCCTCCTCGACGCCAGCGAACGCTTCTACGCCGGACACCGAGACCGGCGGCTGCCGCGCCGGCCGAAGCGCCTCTCCTACTGGGTGCCGGACATGGGCGACGTCCAGCGCCACAACGACTACATCCACTACGAGGACGCCACCATCGGCGCCCTCCTCCGCAAACCCCTGATCGGCGCCGTCGCGGCGCGCCTGGCCCGGACCGACGCCATCCGCATCTTCCAGGCGACGCTCATCTACAAACCGCCGCGCCGCGCCGAGACGAGCAACGTCGTCCCCTGGCACTTCGACCGCGACTACTGGGCCACCTCGACCAGCGACAACATGCTCACTGCGTTCATCCCGCTGCACGACTGCACCGTCGAGATGGGCACGATCGAGATAATCGACGGCTCCCACCGCTGGAAGGAACGCGACCGCGACGCCGTCACCTCCCGGCACTTCGCCGAGATCCGCCAGGAAGCCGACGCGGCGCTCCAGGCGACCGCCGCCCACAACGGCGCCGCGATCACGCGGGTCCCCGTCGAGATCCCCCGCGGCCACATGAGCTTCCACCACTGCCGCGTCTACCACGGCAGCGACACGAACCGCTCGCCGCTCCCACGACGCGCGATCTCCCTCCACCTCCAGGACCGTGCCAACGCCTACCGCACATGGATGCTCCCCGACGGGACGACCGCCGAGTACAACCACGACGTGCTGGTCCGGCGCACCCCGGACGGCCGGCCCGACTACGCCGACCCGGAGTTCTGCCCGACGATCTGGCGCGACCCCCACGCCGGCTGACCCGAGCGCGGCCGGCGCCCCCTCCCGCCACGGTCCGCCGAGCCCCCGGAACACCGGCTCCGAAAGGATGACAACCACCGTGCACGACATCGCCTACCTGGAGTTCTCCGCGACCGACCACACCTCGGCGGTGGACTACCTCACCCGGTCGTTCGGCTTCACCGAGGCGGCCTCCTGCGAGGAGCCCCACCGCTCGTCGACGCTGCTGCGCCAGGGCGATGTCCGGATCGTCGTCACCTCGGGCCCGGCCACCGAGCCCTACCTCGCCGCGCACGGCGACGGCATCTCCGACATCGCCTTCTCCTGCGCCGACATACCCGCCGCCCTGGCCCGGGCCGAGGCCGCCGGCGCCCGCCGGCTCGGACCGGCGACCCTCTCCGGCTTCGGCGACGTCCGCCACACCCTGGTCCCGCGCGGCCCGCACACGGACGCCCACCCCGGCCTCCCGGACGACCGCCCCTGGGTCACCGCCCCGTCCCGTCCCGGACCGGCGACCGAAGGCTTCGTCCGCGAACTGGACCACCTCGCGGTCCTCGTCCCGCACGGCACGCTCCACGACACCGTCCGCTTCTACGAGGACGCCTACGACCTCAAGCAGTACAGCAGCGAATACGTGGAGGTCGGCGCCCAGGCGATGGACTCGGTCGTCGTGCGCAGCGGCTCCGGCAAGGTGACCTTCACGATCATCGAACCCGACGCGACCCGCCAGAGCGGCCAGGTCGACGGCTTCCTCAGCCGCAACGCCGGCGCCGGCGTCCAGCACCCGGCGTTCCTCGTCGACGACGTCGTCACCGCGGTCCGCGCCCTCCGCGCCCGCGGCGTCCGCTTCCTCACCACCCCCGACGCCTACTACCAGGCCCTGACCGAGCGCGTCGGCCACCTCCAGGAGACCATCGACGACCTCCGCGACACCCACGTCCTCGCCGACCGCGACGAATGGGGCTACCTGCTCCAGCTGTTCACCGAATCACCCTACGAGCGGAACACCATGTTCTTCGAACTCATCCAGCGCCGCGGAGCCCAGGGCTTCGGCGCCGGCAACATCAAGGCGCTCTACGAGTCGGTCGAGCGCGAACGGGTGAGCGGAGCATGACCGGAACGGCACCCGAGCGGCCCGTCCGCACCCTCGCCGACGACGAACGGCTCGCCCGCGCACGCCTCGCCCCGGACGTCTGGGACTGGATCGCCGGCGGAGCGGGGGAGGAGCGCACCCTCGCCGCCAACACCGAGGCGTTCGACCACCTCCGCCTGCTGCCCCGCGTGCTGACGGGAGCCCAGGCCCCCCACCCCGCGACGAAGGTGCTCGGCACGCCCTGGAGCGCCCCGGTGGGCGTCGCGCCCATGGCGTACCACACCCTCGCCGACCCGGCCGGCGAGCTCGCCACCGTGAGCGCCGCCGGCGACGTCGGCCTCCCCGTCGTGGTCAGCACCTTCGCCGGGCGGACCTTCGAGGAACTGGCCGCCGAGGCGCGGGCCCCCCTCTGGCTCCAGACCTACTGCTTCCGCGACCGGTCCGTCACCCGCGACCTCGTGGCCCGCGCCGAGGCAGCCGGCTTCGAGGCCCTGATGCTCACCGCCGACGCCCCCCGGCTCGGCCGGCGCCTGCGCGACCTGCGCAACGGATTCCGGCTGCCCCCGGGCATCGTCCCCGCGAACCTGCCGGAGGCGGACTACTCCTCGCCCGGCGCGCACGCCGCGACCGAGTTCGACCCCGCGCTCGACTGGACGGTCGTCGACTGGCTCCGCTCGATCACCCGGCTCCCCGTCCTCGTCAAGGGCCTGCTGGCCCCCGGCGACGCCCTCCGCGCCCTCGACGCCGGCGCCGACGGCATCGTGGTCTCCAACCACGGCGGCCGGCAACTCGACGGCGTCCCCGCCGCGATCGAGGCCCTGCCCCCGATCGCGGACGCCGTGGCCGGCCGCTGCGCGCTGCTCCTCGACGGCGGCGTACGCCGCGGCACCGACGTCCTGGCCGCGCTCGCCTCCGGCGCCGACGCCGTCCTGATCGGGCGTCCGGTCCTGTACGGCTTGGCCGTCGACGGCGAAGCGGGCGTACGCCACGTTCTGCGGACCCTGTGCGACGACCTCCGGGACGCCATGGCACTGGCCGGGGCGGCCACCGTCGCGGACGTCACCGCGGACCTGCTCGCCCCGCCCCCGCGCCGGCGGCCGGTGCGCGGCGCCGACACGCCCCCGCCGTCGCCGCGCCTGCCGTCCCCGCCGGACGGCCGGATGCGCAAGGAGGACCTGCACGCCAGTCTGGCCGACCCGGTGCTGGACACGATGACCTTCCTCAACGAGATCACGGCGCGCTACCCCGACGCCGTCTCCTTCGCCCCGGGCCGCCCCTTCGAGGGCTTCTTCTCCGTCGAGGACGTGCACGGCCACCTCGACCGCTACCTGGACCACCTGAGCGGCCAGGGCAGGACGCCCGATGAGATCCGCACCTTCCTGTACCAGTACGGCGCCGCGGCCGGCCAGATCCGCGACATCGTCGCGGACTCGCTCCGCGCCGACGAAGGCATCGGCGTCGCTCCCGAGGCCGTCGTCGTCACCGCCGGCTGCCAGGAGGCCATGCTCATCACGCTACGGGCGCTGTTCCGCGACCGCGAGGACGTCCTGCTCGTCTCGACCCCGGCCTACGTCGGCATCACCGGAGCCGCCCGACTGCTCGACATCCCGGTCACGGGGATCGAGGAGGACCCCGTCACCGGACTGTCCTGCGCCGCCGTCGAGGCCGCCGTCCACGCCGAACGCGCGCGCGGCAGACGCCCGAAGGCCCTGTACGTCGTCCCGGACCACTCGAACCCGTCGGGCAAGACGATCGACGCGCCGACCCGGCGCGAGCTGCTGGCCCTGGCGCAGCGCCTCGACCTCCTGATCCTGGAGGACAGCCCGTACCGCGGGGTGAGCCCCGGCGAGCGCGTCCCCACCCTCAAGGCCCTCGACCGGGACCGCCGCGTCGTCCACCTGGGCTCGTACGCGAAGACCGCCTTCCCCGGCGCCCGGGTCGGCTTCGCGGTGGCCGACCAGACGGTCGTCTCCGCCGACGGCACCACCACGCTGCTGGCCGACGAACTCGCCAAGGTCAAGAGCATGGTGACCGTGAACACCTCGACCCTGAGCCAGGCGGTCGTCGCCGGCATGCTCCTCGCCGCCGACGGAGAGCTCTCCCAGGCGAACGCGCCCGCGGCCCGTCACTACGGCGACGCGCTGAAGACCCTCCTGTCGTCCCTGGAGGAACACTTCCCGGCCGCCCGGCGGAGCGCGCACAGCGTGCACTGGAACGCCCCGACCGGCGGCTTCTTCCTTGCCGTCCACGTCCCGTTCACGGCCGACGAGCAGGCCCTCGCCCGCTCGGCGCAGGACTTCGGCGTCATCTGGACGCCCATGGCGTACTTCCATCCCGCCGGCGGCGGAGAGCACACCATGCGCCTCTCCTTCAGTCTCCTGGCGCCGGACGACATCCGTGCCGGCGTCGGACGACTGGCCGCCTTCATCGCGGCGGAGACGGCGCGCACTCCGGGCTGACCGCCGGGCCTCAGTCGGTGTCGATGCCGCGGGCGGCGAAGACCTCCGCCGCGTCCGGAACGGCCAGGACGCCGTCCTCGACGAAGGTGACCTCCCGCAGGTGGGGCAGCAGGTCGAGGTCGTCGAGCGACCGCACGTCGAAGAGGTCGTCCTCGCCGTCCCAGGCCGGGGCGCAGTGCCGGAACACCTCCGCCCCGGCGTCGAAGCACAGCTCCTCGACGCCGGCGAGCAGTCCGGCCGGAATCTCCAGCGCCTCGAAATGGGCCCGGGCCTCCGGCAGCACCTCCGCGTGGAGGCCGTTCTCCAGCACATAGGAGACGGGGTCACCGATCCCGCGCTCCGCCAGCCGCGCGGGCAGGTCGAAGACCGGAAGGACGGGCTCGGGGCCGTACATGAGCTCCTCGATGACGAGCAGCTTGAGATTGAAGTCGCGGAACTGGCTCATGGTGCATGAGTACCACGGCGGTACGACAACACTTCCGGGCGGGCGTCCGGCGACGACGAGGCCACACCCCGCCCACTCCCTGGCCCACCTCCCTGGAAAGCGAGGCGAACGACGACCCGGCCCCCGGCCACCGCGGGCTGTCACGGCGCCCGGGGGCTTTCGCCGACAAAAGCCGAGGCGGAGATCCGGTGAAACGGCCATGCGAGTGCCCAAGGGCCGTCACGATGGTGACGTGAGCGAACAGGACGCGGGGCCGGGCAACTGGCCTGTGCTGGTGAGGATTCCGACAGAGCCGGTAGAGGCCGCGATGGAGGCCGATGCCGCCGACGCGGCGGCACGCCACAGCGCCCTGGCCATACGCGGCCCACTCTTCGGCGTCGCCTCACGGCACCGGGAGCAGGACGGCGGACGGCGGTGGCGGGTCGTCGTCGAGATCACCCACGGCTGTCCGCAGCAGGCCCGCGACGCCCTGAACTCCCTCCTCTGGTTCCGGGCCAAGGACATGGCGAAGACCCGCCAGGAACGCCGCGCGCTGCTGGCGGCGGTGGCCCGCCTGGAGAAGGAACCCGTGGACGAGCTCACCGTGCTCGGCACCCGCTACCGCGTGGTGCGGGCCGAGGAGTACGCGGCCCTCGACGACCGCGGCCGCATCGAAAAGCCGCGACCCACCGACCCCGAGCCCCTCACCCCCGACTGGCACCCCGGCGCCGGCGCCCGCGGTCCACGGGTCGACGACGGCCTCGTCCTGGACCCGGACGCACCCCTGTCCCCGCTGCAGGCGGTGGAACGCGTCGCCCTGCGCCCCCTGGCCTACAGCGGCACGCGCTTCCCCGCCCCCGTCCTCGCCGATTCCGCGCGTGCCGTCGTCAGCCATCCGGACGTCCTGCTGATGCCGGCGGCGTTCCTCATCGTCGAGCGCTCCGGCGACGGCCCCTGGTCGCCGGGCAGCGGGCTGCAAGCCACCGCCCACGACGCACGCCGCACCCTGGACTTCGCCCTGACCTGGATGGAACCACGCACCCGCGGCCTGATCCCCTACGACGCCGACCCCACTGTCGACGCCCGCCACCCGCCGGCCGGCACCACCGACGAGGCAGCCACCGAACTCGAAGAACTGGCCGAAGCCGCAGACAGACTGCGCGCCGGCCGCTGCGACGAGGTCGAGGCACACGGCACCATCTACCGGATCGCCCGCTCCCGACGCCTGCTGCGCTGGGGTCCCGACGGACCGGAGGGCCCTCGCCCGTCCGACATCAACACCTGTGCTCCCGCGGTGTTCCACCCGCGCCTCGACGAGGACGGCACCATCCGCTCCGACCGGCCCGCGGGTGACGAACCCGCCTGAGACGACAGGGTGCGGCGGGCGCCTACAGCGCCTGACGCGAACCCGAACCCATCGTCTCGCACAGGAACAACTCGAACGGGCGCAGGGAGAGGCGCCGCAGCGAACCCCGAGGACATGAGACAGCGGCCCGACGGCTCGGTCCGACCCTTCAGCCGGCGGGCGTCCGGCTCCGTGGGGGAGCGGTGGACAGCAGAGCCCAGATCCTGCGTCCTTCGTCCGAGGCGTCGACGCCGCAGCTCACCGCTGCGCCGATCCCGGCGAGCGCGGTCAGCACGCTCTGGTCGGGCTCGGCCTCGGTGTGGCTGAGGACCACGACGAGGAGCATGCCGTCCTGGTCAGCCAGGTGGACACTGACACGCTTGCCCGCGTCCTTGACGGCCGCGTCGACGAGAAGCCGTACGGTCTCCTCCAGACACCCGTCCTGGGGATGGCTGTACTCCCACCCGCGTACGGCCTGGGTGACATGCCGGGCCGCCTTACCGGCCGCCCACGAGTCAGCGTTCAAAACCCAGTTGCTGACGCGCCGGTTCCTCACCGCCATGCGAGGCCGGCGGGCCTCGAGAGGCGCCTGGCCGGGGCCGGGCAGGGGGAGCGCGGTGCCGCCGTACTTCGTCTTCGGCTCGGGCCGTGGGGCCTCGACCGGCTTCTTCTGCGGAGGCGGCGTCCGAGGCGGATAACTCGGCGGGACCTTCGGTCCCTTGTTCTCCGTCGGATCGTTCAACGGAACCTCCTCGCGCACTGTGGATGCCCCTACCCATCGTGACAGCAGTCCAGAGCCCACGTTTACCACTTCGCTTCATTCGCCCCAGCCCGCCGGACCTCCCCGCCCAGGCACTTGACGGTTCGGGACCCGACGGCTGACGGGTAGGCCCGGGTACGTCACTGTCCCAGGGCGCGGCCGGGTACCGCGTTCCGGGTACCCGGCCGGACACCGGTTACAGGTACTGGCGCGTGATGAGCTCGATCAGGTGACCGGCGGGGTCCTTGAAGTAGACCCCGCGGCCACCGTGCTCGTTGTTGATCTCACCTGAGCGTCGCATCTGCGGATCGGCCCAGTGCTCGATGCCGCGATCACACAGACGCCCGTAGGTTCGGTCGAACGCTTCGTCGTCCATCAGGAACGCGTAATGCTGCGTCTGGATCTCCATCGGCGGCTCTGCGAACTGCAGCAGCACACCGTCGGGGAGCTGGATGTTGGCGAACGGGCCCCAGGACGGCGCTTCTGAGATCTCCAGGAGCTCGCGGTAGAAAAGAGCCGACTCGTTGCGGTCTTTCGCCGCGATGATGGTGTGGTTGAACGTGACGGTCATGAGGATGGCCTCGCTGGTGGTTCGACACGGCGGGAAATGGGCTCGGGACGGGCGAGCGCTGGGGGTCCGCGTGACGAACGGGGGTGCCTTCTTCGCACCCGCCGAGGGATCAGCCCTCCACCGGGTGGCCGATCCGTGTATGGCGCAGGGCCGTTCCGGTGTTCACGACAACAATCCTACATGCGGGGCGCGGTGCGAGCCGTCGAATGACGGCCGGTGCTGGACCGCGCCCCGCAGCCCCGGTCCCACCCGCCGCCCGTACCGCTGTTCCGCCCCGGCGACCTCGTACCCCTCCTGTCCCACCCCACGATCGAGTGGGGCGCGGTCGGCCCACCGGGAAGGGCCTCACTATGAGGCTCTGAGAGTTCGGACAACCCGTGGCCGTGGCGATGACACTCGCGAGCACCCCGCGAGCTGAACCACCTCGGCGCACGGAACGCGAGGCGCGCACCGCTCGAGCCCCGAGGTGCCGGCGCTGATCCCCCTGCCGAGGCGCTCGGGCCAGGACCTCACGGGCCGGTTTCGTCTCCGAGCGGGTCGGTCAGGGCCACGGTGGCGGTGATCCGTTTGCCGACCGGTTCGCGGTGGATGGCGAAGCTGCGGCAGAGGGCCATGACGATTTCGAGACCGTGCTGGCCGACCCGTGCCGGATCGGCCGGGCGGGGGAGAGGCAGGTCCGGTTCGGTGTCCCAGACCGTCACCGCCACCGCCTGGCTGTGCACCTTCAGGGTGAGCAGGAAGGGGCCGGGGGCGTGCCTGCGGACGTTGGTGACCAGCTCGCTCACCACCAGCTGCACAACGTCCACCGCGTCGGCGGACACCTCCAGGCCGTGAACCGTCTGGACCTCCGTCAGGAACGAACGGGCCAGGGTCCGGGACACAGCGATCTCCTCGCTGCCCTCGAAGGCAGCGGAGACCGACACCGGCACCGGGTACTCCGCGAGCGTCCGAGAACCCTCGTCGCGTTCAAGCATGTTCATCCCGACCGCCTCACGTGCGAAGCACCCCCCAATAACGCACCCCGCATACCCCCGAATCGGCATCACATACCCCGCGCGGCACCAGCAACCCCATGAAGCCCGGTACTTCACCGGGCAACCCGAGGTCTCGGGGGCTCGGCGCCTGGTACGCCGACGTCCTCACCCCCCTTTCCCCGCCGGTCCGGACCGGGACGCCACACAGCTACTCCTCGGCCCACCACCGGGAGTTCGCCCGCCTCGCCGCTGCCTGCCGTCGGCGTGGCGGCCGCGGTGGTGGAGGCGCTGGCGAGGTCCACCCGGCCCCAGGTCGTCACCGTCACCCGGCTCCGTCGGCCCACCCGGTCGCAACGCCTCTCATCGCACTGCCCGTTGCGCTCTCACCCACGCAAGGGGCAACCCTCCCGGCGCCCGGCTCGGGCCGGAACCGTGGAGGGCATGCAGACACCCACCAGCTCGCAGTGCGTCTTCTGCTCGATCACTGCGGGCACCGCCCGGTCCGTCGTCGTCCGGGAGTGGCCCGACGCTCTCGCAATCCGTTCCCGCTCCGAAGGCGTGAACGACGGGCACGTCCTTGTTGGAACTGGGCATCGGCGTCTACGACCGGAACAACGACCTGATACGCCGGATCACCCTGGTTAATGCACGTGTGACCAAGCAGGCGAACGGAACGGAATACGACTGCCTCGGTGTCACGTACGGCCCCGCGCGGACGGAATGACCGTGCGTCACCGAGCTGGAGGGGATCACCGCCGACCCGGCCGGGGGCCTTGTTCCGCGTCTCGGCGCTGACCTTCCTTGCCGCAGCGGTGACCGCTTCGCGGAAGTGACCGCTCTGCCACAGCGCCCGCGCCCTGCCAGACCCACGGATGCATCGTCGGGGCGCTGAGCCGCGGAGCGTCGTCCCCCAGACGTTCGCGGATCACGGCATCCCGCTGGAGTGCCACGTCGGCGCGCTGAGCGGCCTCCCGGTGCCGACACCAGCGGTTGACCTCCTCGTTGCGGTCGCGGGGGACCTCGGTCTTCCAGCGCGGCAGCACCCGGCCGAGGATCTGCTCCACCACGTGGGCACTCGTGACGACAACCCGTTGTGATCCCCTGTTGGGCAGGCTGCTGCCGAAGAGCATCACGCCGGGCGGGTCCGGCGGCCGGTACCGCTCGGTCGGTTCCAGGGAACGGGTGAGCTCGCGGCGCCCCGAGTCGATGTCGACAGTCGTCTCGCCATCAGCCACACACCCGCCGACACTGAAACCCGCCCGGCCAGGACGGGCCTTCAGCGGACGGCGGGGCTGCGGCGCTCGACGAGTACGACGTCCCGCCACACGCCGTGGTGCCGGCCGATGCGCTCGCGGGTGCCGATGATTCGGAAGCCGGCCCGCTCGTGGACGGAGAGGCTGGCGGTGTTCTCCGGGAAGATGCCGGACTGGATGGTCCAGATCCCGGCCGCCTCGGTCGAGTCGATGAGCGCCTTCAGAAGGGCGGAGGCGACGCCCCGCCCGCGGGCTTCGGGGTGGACGTAGACGGAGTGTTCGACCACACCGGCATACGCGCACCGGTCGGAGACCTTGGTGGTGGCGACCCAGCCCAGGACCCGGCCGGCCTCGTCCACGGCGGCGAAGCGGTGCGCGGGCAGCTTGGCCGTGTCGAACTGCTCCCAGGTCGGAGCAGCGGTTTCGAAGGTGGCGTTGCCCTCGTCGATCCCGGCCTGGTAGATCGCGATCACTTCGCGGGCGTGCGCCGCGGTGAGTGGCACCACCAGGGCCGAGATGGTCACGCGGCGGCCGCCTTGGTGAGCAGCTGCCCCATCGCCGCGAGGACGGCGGGCTCGACCCGGTAGTACACCCAGGTGCCACGCCGCTCGGAGGAGAGCAGCCCGGCCTCCTTCAGCTTCTTCAGGTGATGGGAGACCGTGGGCTGGGAGACGCCGACGTCGGAGATGTCGCAGACACACGCTTCCCCGCCCTCGTGCGAGGCGACTGCGGAGAACAGCCGCAGGCGCACCGGGTCGCCGAGTGCCTTGAACATCTTCGCCGTCCGCTCGGCCTCGTCCGCGGTCAGCGGGCGTTCGGTGAGCGGTGGGCAGCACGGTTCGACGTCGGGCTGGAGCAGCGGCAGCACCTTCGCATTCGACATACGTCTATGTTGACACGTCGAACCAGGGGTCAGGAGGGCGAGGAGGCGTGGGCGGCGTGGTTACGGGGCGCTCTGGCGGGCGGCCGCGCGGTTCGCGGTCGATGTCTCGCCGGACCGACCGCCGACGACAGGCACGCGCTGTCACTCCAGCCGGCGTGCGGGAGGCGTGGGCGGGCGAGGACGGTGTTCTCCCGGCGTCCGGGTGGCCCGCGTCGTCGAGGGCTCCGGACGGCGGAGCGAGGGGATCGAGGTCGTGCCGGTAACCGGTGGGCGGGATGATCGCGCCCGTCTCCTCCGCCCGTGCCGCCGACCCGTGTGAGGCCGGGGCCGTCGACGCGGGTGAGCGTCGGGCGCCGGTCCGGTCGTCCGGCGACGAGGCGGCGCGGCAGCGGTCGCCGTCCGCGGTGCGCGGTACGGCGAACCCGGACGGGCCTCCTCGAAGACGGTCGAGGCGCTGCCCGCCCAGATTCGATGAATGTCTATGTTGACGTTTATCGATATCTCTTGCCATGCTGCAGGTGGCAGGAGATCGACAGACGTCGAAATACAAGGGGACTCGTCATGAACGCCACCACCACCGACACCGAGCAGCTGCCCGTCGTGGTCATCGGAGCCGGCCCGGCCGGCCTCGCCGCCGCCGCCCACCTGGTCGACCGGGGTCTGGAGCCGCTCGTCCTGGAGGCCGGCACGCAGGCGGGTGCGGCGGTGCGCGAGTGGGCGCACGTGCGGCTGTTCTCCACCTGGGGCGAGGTCACCGACCCGGCCGCCGAAAAGCTCCTCGCCCCCACCGGCTGGCAGAAGCCCGACGCGACCACCTACCCCACGGGCGGCGAATGGGCCGAGCAGTACCTCCAACCCCTCGCCGACGCCCTCGGCGACAAGGTCCGCCTCGGAGCGACAATCACCGGAGTCTCCCGCTCGGGCCGGGACCGGATCGTCGACGCCGACCGCCAGGCCCAGCCCTTCGTCGTCCACGTCACCTACGCCGACGGCCGCGAAGAGAGGCTGTTCGCCCGCGCGGTGGTCGACGCCTCCGGGACCTGGGCCACCCCGAGCCCGGCCGGCGCCTCCGGCCTGCCGGCCCTCGGCGAGAAGGCCGCCGCCGACCGGACCTCGTACCGCGTCCCCGACCTCACCGACCTGGCCACCCGCGCCCGGTACGCCGGCAAGCGCACCGCCGTCATCGGCTCCGGCGCCTCCGCCTTCACCGCGCTCGCCACCCTCGCGGACCTGGCCAAGTCCGAGGGCGGAGCGGGAACGAAGGCGGTGTGGATCTTGCGCCGCGGCATCTCCGGCTCCACCTTCGGCGGCGGCACCGCCGACCAGCTGCCCGCCCGCGGCGCCCTCGGCCTCGCCGCCAAGGCCGCCGTCGACCAGGGCCACGCCGAGGCGGTCACCGGTTTCCGCACGGAGGCCATCGAACGCGACGCCGACGGCCGCCTGGTCCTGGTCGCGGAGGACGGCCGCCGCCTCGACCCGGTCGACGAGGTCATCGTCCTCACCGGCTTCCGCCCCGACCTGTCCTTCCTCGACGAGCTCCGCCTCGGCCTCGACGAGCGCCTCCAGGCCCCGGTCGAGCTGGCCCCGCTGATCGACCCGAACCAGCACTCCTGCGGCACCGTCCACCCGCACGGTGTGAAGGAGCTGTCGCACCCGGAGGAGGGTGTCTATCTGGTCGGCATGAAGTCCTACGGCCGCGCCCCGACCTTCCTCGCCCTCACCGGATACGAGCAGGTCCGCTCCGTGGTCGCCGCGATCGCCGGCGATCGCGAATCCGCCGAGCGCGTCGAACTCGTCCTCCCCGAGACCGGGGTCTGCGGCGGCGCCGGCCTCTTCGACCAGCCCCACGCAGACGAGGCAACCGACACCGGCGGTGGCTGCTGCGCCCCGGCCCCGGCGCTGATCCAGCTCGGCACCGGGGACCCGGCGCCGTCCTGTGGCTCGTGACCGAACAGCACCCGCATGAGCGGGGCCGCGACCGGGGGCCGGCCGCGGCCGCGCTCGCGCGCGGAAGCCGCAGCGCCGCAGGCTCGCCGCGGGACCGGGACAGGATGCCGTACTCCGAGGGTGACGACTGCCCGCAGGGCGGCCGAACCGACATTGCCCTCGCGTGCGCCCGGGGGTCCCGGGTGTTCGTTGTCGGGTCCGTGGCCACCAGGGTTGGGTGATCAGGGCCGCCGAACTGCCGATGGACCGGGCGCCCCGGAGTGGGGGGCGACCCGATGGTCAACCACAAGGGCAAAATTGAGAATGGCAACCATTTTCATATAGCCTCTGGGGGAACACACCGGACCGAGGAGTCTCACGATGGCCGTCCCCAAGCGGAAGATGTCCCGCAGCAACACCCGCCACCGCCGCGCCCAGTGGAAGGCGACCACGCCCCAGCTGGTGCCGGTCACCATCGACGGGGCCGTGTACCAGGTCCCGCAGCGTCTGGTGAAGGCGTACGAGCGCGGCCTCATCCAGCCGGAGGGCTGAGCCCCTCATGGCGCCCACCCACCGGCTCCCCGTGACCGTGCTCTCCGGGTTCCTCGGGGCCGGCAAGACCACCCTGCTCAACCACCTGCTCGGCAACCGCGAGGGCCTCCGCGTCGCCGTCATCGTCAACGACATGAGCGAGGTCAACATCGACGCCGCGCTCGTCCGCGGCGGCGAGGCGGCCCTGTCCCGCACGGAGGAGCGCCTGGTCGAGATGACCAACGGGTGCATCTGCTGCACCCTGCGCGACGACCTCCTGGAGGAGGTCGACCGGCTCGCCCGCGAAGGCCGCTTCGACTACCTGCTCATCGAGTCCAGCGGCATCTCCGAACCCATGCCGGTCGCCGCCACCTTCTCCTTCCCCCGTGACGACGGCGCCACCCTCGGCGACCTGGCCCACCTCGACACGATGGTGACCGTCGTCGACGCGGCAAACTTCCTGGCCGAACTCGCGGAGGGCGACGAGCTCGTCGCGCGCGGCCTCGACCAGTACGAGGACGACGAGCGCACGGTCAGCGATCTCCTCATGGACCAGGTGGAGTTCGCGGATGTCATCGTCCTCAACAAGCTCGACCTCATCCGAACGGAGGAAGCTCACCGGCTCCGCGCCGTGCTCTCCCGGTTCAACCCCGAGGCGCGAATCGTCCCTGCCGTACGAGGCCGGGTCCCGCTCGAACACGTCCTGGGCACCGGCCTGTTCGATGTCGAAAAGGCCCAGCAGGCGCCGGGTTGGGTGAAGGAAATCAACGGCGACCACGTTCCCGAGACGGAGGAATACGGCATCTCCTCACTCGTGTTCCGCTCCGACCTGCCCTTCCACCCCGGGCGATTGTGGGCTTTTGTCACCGAGGGACTCGACAGCGGCACCTGCGGGCGGATCCTGCGCTCCAAGGGCTTTTTCTGGCTCGCCAGTCGGCCCCAGGTGACCGGCCTGTGGTCCCAGGCCGGCGCCGTCGCCCGCTTCGAACCGTCCGGCGCCCGCGGCCCGGAGACCACACAGGGACAGGAACTGGTCTTCATCGGCACCGGCCTGCGCGCCGACGCCCTTCGCACGGCCCTGCGCACCTGCCTGCTGGCGCCCGGCGAGGCCGTGCCCGCCGACGACGACTTCCCCGCCTGGGAGACGTACGGCATCGAGGACGCCTGCGAGCACGAACAGGCGGCGTAAAAGCCCCTACACTCCGGGCCGGACGGTGGTCGCAGCCACGGCACCGTCCGACCCGGCCCCTTCACCGCTCCGGCAGGACCCGCCTGGGTGCACCTGTGCGTATCTCCCACAAGAGCCCGTCCATGGCCTGGCGATGTTCCCGCCACCGGCGACGACGCTCGCTGGAGCGCGGCAACAGCGGAATCCGAACGTCCACAGAGGGCGTCCGGGGCCGGCCAGGTTCAGCGACGGGGCCTGTCCGATACCGTCGCCTGCCCATTCTCAGGCGGCTCGGCTGACGTCCAGCCGTTCGGGCGAGGCCTCGTAGCCGGCTGCCTTGTAGGCGGCGACGGCGGCGGCGTTCGAGGTCGGGGTGCTGACGAGTGCGCTTGACGCACCCAGTTTACGCAGCGCCGCCGCAGCGGCGAGGCTGATCGCCGTGCCGTAGCCGCGACCGCGATGGTCCGCGTGCACGCCCACCGGCTCCAGCAGGCCGGGCTTGCCGGGCCCGGCCGACCAGACCGTCGCCGCGGCCACCGCGTTGTCCTGGTCGTCGTAGCCGATCAGGCAGCGGGCGTCGGCATAGACCGGGCCGGCCGCGAGGACGTGCCAGAGCTCCTCGGTGAACGCCGGGCTGCCGAACGCCGAGCGGTGCACTGCGGTCCGCACGCCGGCCGTCTCCGGACCGGCCACCTCGATCCGCAGGCCGGATTCCTTCACCGGCTCGGAGAGGCCGCGGCGCAGTGGCGTCCACGACTCGTCAAGAAACCAGCCTGCCTCCAAGAGGACCTCGCGGAGCAGGGCACCGCTGGGGATTTCGAGGCCGACTCTCCCGGGCGGCAGGACCCCGCGCTCCGGATCATCGAGGTCCGCCAGCAGCCGGCGCGCCAGATCACCGTCCTGCCGCAGATCAGGCGCGGTCGTCAGGCGCAGCAGATCAGGCTCGTCCAGGTATCCGACGGCGATGATCCGTCCGTCCACGCTCCAGGTACGGATCGCCGCGGCCAGCCTCTCCGCGCCCAGCGCCCAGGCCCAGCCGAGGTCTCCTGGATGGAGTTGCAGCGGCGTGTGGTCGTCCTGCCATACCCGGAGGGCATCCACGACCCCGGCCAGCCCCCCGACTCCGGGCTCGTTCAGAACGATCGTCATGTCCCGCATCTCACACCATCGCGGTGACCGACCGCACCCGGTTTTACTCGGCCGGCCAACCCCTGACAGGCGGACAGGCCGCCCGGGCGCGGTCCAGTGGTAGGTCTGCGCCTCCGTCACTGGTTGATGGAGGAGCCAAGGGGGCGGCGGCATGGGTGTTGTGCTGGGCGGCTCAGGAGGTCCCGAAGGCGGGTGCGAGGAGGTCGCCCATGCCACCGGCGAAGGCCCGGGTCGCGGTGGTGAAGGGTGCGCCCAGGGTGGCTGTGGCCAGGCCCTGGCCGACGATGGTCGATGCTCCGGTCCGCCGCGGACTTCTATCCCGAAGAGCGGGACGAGCTGGCTCATGGTCAGGTTGGTGAGCCGGTAGACCGCGAGGAGTAGGGATTCCAGCTGAAGGCTCCCACGGCTGGCCCTTGCGGACGGCGCCCGCGTCCTGGCGCCGCAGGAGGTGTGCGAGGCAAGCGGGTGGGCACATGGGGCTGTCTTCTTGTCCCAGGCAAGGGAGAGAACAGCGGTCCATCCCCCGAGCAGCGTCCGTGACCGCCACGAGACCGGCATAGGCTGCCATGGAGAGTCCGTGTGTCCGCATGGTGTGATGAGGTTGTATGGGTGAGCAGACGAAGCCCGAGGTCGACGTTCCGAAGGGTGCCGCTCCCACCGAGCTGACCATCCGCGACCTCGTTGTCGGTGATGGGGCCGAGGTGAAGCCGGGCATGGTGGTCCGGGTGCACTACGTAGGGGTGACCTTCGAGTCCGGCAAGCAGTTCGACGCTTCCTGGGACCGCGGGGAACCGTTCAAGTTCGCCCTGGGCGGCGGCAAGGCCATCAAGGGCATGGACCGGGGTGTGCGGGGAATGAGAGTCGGCGGTCGGCGCGAAATCGTCATTCCTCCGCGTCTCGCCTACGGCAAGGAGTCCCCGTCACCGCTGATCCCGGCGCACTCGACCTTGGTTTTCGTGGTGGACCTGCTCGACTTGTACTCTCCGAGCGCCGGGTGGAGCAGCGCGTCCTGAGGTGGGTCGGCTGCCCCGCGCCGTCGCGGACGCGCGGCGGAACCACGGACAGCCGCCTCGACCTGGGCCTGGAGTTGACCTCAGCAGCGACGGTGTCCGGCCCCGACCGGGACGCCCAGCAGCTGCTCCTCGTCCAGCACCGGGAGTGCGCGCGTCTCGCCGCCACCGACCCGGGGCCCGCTGCGGGGGCGTGGCGCTGCAGTGGGCGAGGGCCCCTGCTGGTCCTGGCCGACGCTGAACGCGACGCCGGCCGCCGGGATGGCGGGCGGAGTGGACTGAGGCATACGAGTTCTACATGCCCGGCGGGGAGCAGTTTCTCGGCCCCTTCGGCCCTGGCGGGCCCGAGTGAACACCCCGCGTACGACCTCCTCGGCGACGCCGGCCCGCTGATCCAGCCGGTGCCTGTCACCCGGCGTGACCTGCCCGAGCGTCACGGGCCGTGGAAGACGGTCTAGGAACGGAACGCCGTGCCCGGCTGCGAGCACGAGCCCTGTTGCAGATGGTGGGCAACGTCGAGCCAGGTCCCGGACCGGGGGGTCGGGTGGGTGGTGGTCTCCCGGGAGCGGACCAGGTCCTCCTGGCGGTGGACAACCCCGCCGCGCAGGACCAGAGTCGTGTGCACGAGGCGGCCGAAGTCGGTGAAGGGGTCTCCGTCGACGATCGTGAGGTCGGCGATCTTCCCAGGTTCGACGGTGCCGAGGTCGCGGTCGACCCCGAACAGCCGTGCCGGGACGGTGGTGACACAGTGCAGCGCCCGCGCGGCGGTGAAGCCGTGCTGGTGAAGGGCGCGCAGGCCCAGGTGGAGGGAGAGTCCGGGCGGGACCAGCGGTGCGTCGGTGCCCAGGGCCGCCCGGGCACCGGCGGCGGTAAGGCGCCGGTAGTGGGCCATCTCGGTGGCCAGAGCCGCCCGCTGCGCACCGGTGGGCGGGGTGTGCGCGCGCTCGGCGACGGCGGCGGCGTCCCACGGGGGCATCAGGGTGCGCACCCGGGGATCGTCGGCCAGCGCAGGGTCCGCGCCCAGAAGGTACTGGGCCGAGAACGGGGTCATGACCAGGCCGAAGCCGCCGTCGGCATACTGCTCGACGGTGTCCTGGTACAGGTGGCCGGCCGGAGTCGTGGCGTGGCCGTAGGGCAGCCTCTGGGTCGCCTGGAGGTGGGTGGTCAGGCCCTGCCCGGCCGCGCGGCCGGGCGCGCACAGGTGGCTTCCGCTGGGCACCCCGAGCCGGTGGGCGGCCCGCGCGGCCTGGGCCATGACCTCGCCCGAGGCGCGGACGTAGGTCTTCACGAAGTCGACGTCCATCGTGGTGGCCCGCTCCAAGCTCCGCGCCACACCGGCGGCCGTCCGGTGGGCGCGCCCCATGGCGTACGCCGTCCGGGCACCGTCGATGAGTTCCGCGCAGGCCAGCAGCCGCGGACCGGTGCTGTGCCCACCCGCGAGGGACTCACGCAGCCGGACAGCCTCGTACAGGGACGCGCCCAGGCAGGCGGTGGTGGTGATGCCGTAGGCCAGCGCGGTCAGGGCGTGCCGGGCCCCGTAGATCGCGCTGTAGGGATGGGTGTGGCTGTCGAACAGGCCGGGCAGGACGGTGCCATGGGAGACGTCCACGGTCCGGTGGCCGGGGCGGCGGGCGCGGTGCGGTTCGACGGCGGTGATCCGGGAGCCCTCGATGAGGACGTCGACGTCGTCACGGAGCGCGGACCCGGTGCCGTCCCACAGCAGGCCGGCGTGGACGCGCAGCCGCTCCCGCTGGCGCGCCGGGCGGTGGGTGAGCGGTACGGGCAGGGTGCGGGGCCGCGCCGGAGCGGGACCGTCGGCGAGGTCCAGGAGGCGGAGCCGGCCCGCGGACAGGTAGAGCAGGGTGCCGGAACCGCCCCAGCTGGGGTGGTCGGCCGGTTCGGATGTGAGCCGGCGCGGGGGGCCGACGGGGGTGCCGTCGGCGGTGACGGGCAGGAGCCACAGCACCGACTCGGCGACCAGTGCCATCCAGCGGCCGTCGGGCGACCAGACGGGTCCCGCGGCGGCGCGGTCGGACAGGGACTGGTGCGGCGCGGGCAGGTGGCGCCTCTCGGTGCCGGTGCGGGTGTCGAGCACGCGGATGAGGTGGTAGCCCTCGCGGAAGCGGTGGTTGAGCCGGTTGCGGTCGCAGAAGGCGAGGTACCGGCCGTCGGGTGACCAGGTCGGCGCGCCCGGCGGGCCGTCGGTGGCCAGCGGCCGGGCCAGCACCCGCTCGTGGCCGCTGGTCAGGTCGCGCAGCAGCACGGTGCCGGTGACATCCCGGCAGGCGAGGACGGAACCGTCCGGGGACAGGGCCGGGTACAGCCGCCCCGGCCCGGTGACCGGCTCGTCGCGACCGGTGTCGGGATGCAGCCGGCGTACGGCGGTCAGCCCGTCCCGGTCGGTGCAGTACAGCAGACTCCGCCCGTCCGGAGCCCAGGCGGGCATCTGGAGGTGGTGCACGGCGGCGGCCCGGAGCAGCTCACGGGGCCTGCCGCCCAGGGGCTGCAGCCACAGGGCGTTCAGCGCGACGAACGCCACGGTGCTCCCGTCGGGCGACAGGGCGGGAAGATGGATGCCGCGCACCCGATCGGTGACGGCGGGGGAGGACGGCCTGATGTACCGCCGGGTCCGCGGGACCGCCATGTCGGCGGTGAAGGGCACGTCCCGCACCGAGCCCGACGGACCCAGCGTACGAATGCGCACGCTGCCGTCGGCCACGTAGACGATCCGGTCGTCACCGAGCCAGCACGGCGGCGCGGCCGCCACGTCCTCGTCCCCGGCCACGGCCCGGCCGTCGACGAGCAGCACCGCCCGGCCGGCCGGCAGCCCCGGGGCCGCGGCGATGCTCGTCAGGTACACGCAGGCCACCCGGCCCGACGGTGACACCGACGGACACATCAACCGTCCGTCCGCCACCTCATGCACCACCACCTGTCCCGCAGAGCCGTCGACCGGCACCCGCACCAGCGTCAGCCCGCCGTCGTCACCCCCGCCCTGCTTATGGGCGGCACGCACGCACACCACGGACCGTCCGTCCGGCCACCACGCCGGGTCGAAGTCCTCGAAGTCACCGCCGGTCAGCCGTACGGCCCGGCCGCCGTCCGGGTCGGCGGTCCACAGACCGAACGGCGCCCCGGTCACCGGGTCACCCCCGCGCTCGGAGGCGAAGACGAGACGGGTGCCGTCCGGCGACCAGGCCACACCCCGGTCGTCCCAGGGCCCGTCGGTGATACGCCGCAGCGCGCTGCCGTCGGTCCGCAGCGTCCACAGGTGGAAACCACCGCCCCGGTAGCCACCCACCGCCAGCGTCGCGCCGTCGGGTGACAACGCAGGACGGGTGGCCTCCAGCTCCCAGTCCGTGATCCGCGTCGCCGCCCCGCCCTGCGGCGAGATGCGCCACAGCACGCCCTGCACCTCGGCGATCAACACGGACCCGTCCCGCGATGCGGTGACCGACCCTCCCGTCACCTCGCGGAACCGGAGGACGGTTTCCCCGGCGTCGCCGGACCCGGCAAGGCCGGTGGCGGCAGCCGCCTCGGCCGCGGCCGGGACCGCCGTCACGGCCAGCCCCGCCGCGGAGGCCCGCAGCAGGCTGCGCCGGCTGAAGCGTCCCTCGCCCATCCTCGTTGCTCCCCTCACCACAGCCCCGTTTCGCGCCGGTCGTCCCGGGATCCGCCGACGGCTCACTCCATGCTGTCCGGCACCGTGGCCGATCGCCGCACGACGCACCGAACCCGGCCGGTTGTTCGTGCACCGGCCGCGGGAGCGCTCGGCCGCCCGGCCCCCGCTGTGGCGCGCGCGGCGGGCACGACGATCGGCTCCCGCGCCGCGCAGACGTCGCACGCCCACCACGCCGGAACGGCACCGGCGCCGCCCCGACCTCGACGTCGTACGGGACGGCGTAGAGGCCCAGGATGCCCTTCTCTGCCTCCAGCGAAGCAGGACCTGGCAGCCCTCAAGCCGGACCAGCGACGCAGGCCGATGAACCCGAGTGCGCAGGAACGTCGCGAGTGCGTCCCGGGGGCCGCAGAAGCGCAGCAGGACGGACTCGGCCGCGGCGCCGATGTGCGTGGCCCGGGTTACGGTGAGCCCGTGGACGATGACAAGCGGGCGGTACGTCTGGAGCCCTGGTCCGAGGACGACGCGGCACTGCTGCGGGTTTTGAACGCTGCGGAGTTGACGGCGCACCTCGGCGGACCGGAGACCGAGGCACAACTCACCCGCCGCCACCGCCGGTACGTGGACCTGAGCGCCGACACCACGGGTGCGGGACGCATGTTCCGGATCGTACTGCTGCCGCAGGAGGAGGTGGCGGGCTCCATCGGGTTCTGGTCCCGTGAGTGGCGCGGCACGCCGGTCTACGAGACGGGGTGGGCAGTGCTGCCCGGCTTCCAGGGGCGTGGTGTGGCGACAGCCGCCACGCGAGCGGTGGTGGCCGAGGCGCGGGCCGCTGGGTCCCGCCGCCATCTGCACGCCTTCCCGTCGACGGGGAACGCGGCCTCGAACGCGGTATGCAACAAGGTGGGGTTCGAACTGCTCGGGGAGTGCGCCTTCGAATACCCGCCGGGCCGTCCGATGCGCTGCAACAACTGGCGGCTCGACCTCGCCCCTGAGAGATCCTCACGCGATGTGTCGCCCCGGGATTGTCCGCTGACATCGGACATGAACTGAACGGCAGGGAACAGGGTGGCGGTCGACACCGGCCAAGAACAGGGGGCACAGGCTCCGGACGGGACGTATCGGGTGCGGGTGGAGGCCACGGCGGAGAGCCGCACGGTGCTACTCCCGAAGAAGGCCGGCCGACGCCTCGTTGCGGCTGCGTGAACTCGACGGCGATCTTCTTGACCGAAACCGGGACCGGCTGCCAACGTCCCAGGTCATGAGGCCCACTGCTGTCCGCCGGCACGTGTGCGTCGCGCTCGTGGAGCGCCGCCACGTCGACCTGTGCCGCCACTCCAGCGCCGTCTGTCGCTGACCCGCGCCCGCGTACGCCCCTTCTTTCTCTTCTTCACTTCGTCAGGATCACGCATGCCCGAGATATCCCGTCGTGTCTTCGGTGGGCTGGTCGGCGGCGGGGCCGTCATGGCCGTTGCCGGTACGTCCGCCACCGCGTCCGCCACCCCCGGTGAACGCCCGTTCCGCTCACGCCCCGCCGCCCTCCGGCCCCGCACACGTCCCAACGTCCTGTTCATCCTCGCTGACGACCTCGGCTGGGCCGACCTGTCGTCCTACGGAGCCCCGCACATCCGCACGCCGAACCTGGACCGGCTCGCCGCCCAGGGCATACGCTTCACCAACGCCTACTCCGGGTCGGCGACCTGCTCCCCGACCCGCTTCAGCCTCTACACGGGCCGCTACCCCGGGCGCACCGCAGGCGGGCTGGCCGAGCCCATCGGCAGCCGGACCCAGGGCCTGGACCCGAGCCACCCCACCCTGGCCTCGTTGCTGAAGAAGGCCGGTTACGCCACCGCTCTGATCGGCAAGTGGCATTGCGGCTGGCTGCCGGACTACAGCCCCACCAAGTCCGGCTGGGACGAGTTCTTCGGCAATTTCGGCGGTGCCCTGGAGTACTTCTCCAAACTGGGCCAGCTCGGCGACTACGACCTGTACGAGGGCGACGCGACCTACAAGGACCTGCGCTACTACACCACTGTCCTCACCGAGCGTGCTGTCGAGTACGTCACCCGCGACCACGACCGGCCCTGGCTGTTGAACCTCAACTTCACCACCCCCCACTGGCCGTGGCTCACCGAGGACGACCAGGAAACGGCTGCGGAGATCGCCGCGGAGATCCGCTCCGGGAACGTACTGGGCGCACTGCTGCACAACGACGGCGGCTCGGTGGAGAAGTACAAAGAGATGGTCGAGAACCTGGACGCCTCGGTCGGCAAGGTGCTCGCCGCGCTGCGCCGCTCCGGCCAGGAGGAGAACACGGTCGTCGTCTTCGCCAGCGACAACGGCGGGGAGCGTTTCTCGTACCAGTGGCCCCTCAGCGGCGGCAAATCCCGCCTGCTGGAGGGCGGCATCCGGGTGCCGACGATCCTGCGCTGGCCGGCAGGCATCGACGCCCGCCAGGTCAGCCACCTGCCCCTCTACTCGCCGGACTGGACGGCCACCCTGTTGGACCTCGGCGGCGCCCGGCCCGACCCGGCGTACCCGCTCGACGGGCACAGCCTCGCCGGCTACCTGCTGCGCGGCGAGCAGGTACCCGAGCGGGACCTGTTCTGGCGAGTGCGCGGCAACCGGGCTCTCAGACGCGGTGACTGGAAGTACTACCGCGACGCGAACGGCCGAGACCACCTGTACAACCTGGCCACCGACGCCCGCGAGCAGGCCGACCTCGCCGCGGACCGGCCCGCGCTGCTCGCGCAGCTGAAGGCGGCCTGGGAGAAGATCGACACCGGACTCCTGCCGTACCCGGCGTGAGGCAGGTCCGTCGCCGGCCAAGGATGCCGCGGTCGTAGACCGCCATCCGCACGGTCGCGCACGCAGGCTCCAGCTCCAGCCCGTTCCAGTACGGGTGCGTGGAGGCGGCCGCCGACAGGTCCGCGACCTGTCGGCGCAGCCGCTCCTCCTCCGCGGACCTGCTCGCGGGTGTAGCCGAGGGACGGCTCACAGCCGCCGGTGACCTCCCCGCTGTGGGAGTGGGTGGCACCCGGCCACTCCCGGGTGAGGCTCGACCGACCACGGCAGCGCCCGGCGAGCGGCCCCTCGGCAGCAGCCACCCCTGTCACTGCGGTGCTACGAGCCGGCCGGTCGGTGTCATGGTCCAGGCGCTCGGCGGCGTCCGGGCCCGTAGGCAGGGGGCCAGGCATCATGAGTTGATCGTCTTCAGATACCAGCCGGGAAACGCCCGTTCCCCGGGAAGCGGGCAGCGGCCACCCTTCGCGGATGACCCTGAACCGCATCGAGGACGACGTCCGCCTCGCCGACGCGGCGGCGTCCAAGCCGCCGGCGGGCGCGGAGTGGCGTTCGACGGTCGGGCGGGCGCCTTGGTACAGCAGGGCGGATGTCTGCAGCGGCCCGGGCACACGTCGGCCTGCCCGTTAGCGGCGCCCGCGCGGGCGCATCAGCCGCGGGTCGACTGCCCGGGCGATCGGTTTCACCGGAGAAACGCTCCTGCCCACCCCCGCCCGATGGCGTGCGGTGTGAGGCGCAGCTTCGGACGTCGGCACCGCCGTCATCGACGGATCCCCCCGAATCGTCGGGCCGACTCGGATACTCCGGCCCGTACACCGGCGCCGTCCTCAGACGACGTGCCAAGCATGCGCGTGCGCCCGCGCCCCCTTCCACCGGAGCCGCGGAACCGCTCCTCGTCCTCACGTGTGCCGTGCCCCCAGCCCAACCTGCCCAGCTGAGCGACGCCATGGTGCCTGCGGCGCTCAGCGCCCGCGGTGCGCCCGCCTGCCCGGCCCGGCCCGCTCCGTCATGTGAAGCCGGGCACGCATCCGCCGCGGGCGGGGGAGGGTATTGCCACGTCAGCCACCCAAGCGCGAAGGCGACGCATGACCGCGGCCGACGTCAGGCGCTCACGCGCCGCGCCTCCCGGCGTCGGCGCTGGGCGGCGACGTTCGCGACGGGTGCGGCGAGCATCAAGGACCGGGTGTAGGCGTGCTGCGGCTCCGTGGTGACGGTGTCCGCGTCGCCCGTCTCCACTATCTCGCCGCGGTGGATCACCGCCACCCGGTGGCTCATGAAGCGCACCACCGACAGGTCGTGGGTGACGAAGAGATAGGCGGTTCCGGTCTCCTCCTGAATCTCCAGGAGGAGGTCGAGGACGGCTCGTCGGGTCGTGAGGTCCAGGGCGGACACGGGCTCGTCGCAGATGACCAGCCGGGGGCGCAGCGCCAGGGCGCGGGCGATGGCGACGCGCTGGCGCTGGCCGCCCGAGAACTCGCGGGGCAGGCGGGCGGCGGCGTCGACAGGCAGATGGACGCGGTCCAGGAGATGACGCACCCGGCCTCTGGCCTCCCGGGCGCTCGTGCCCTGGCCGATCAGCGGCTCGGCGAGGATGTCCCCGATGGTGAGGGAGGGGTTCAAGGAGGAGTACGGGTCCTGGAAGACGACCTGGAGGTCGCGGCTCAGCACGCGGCGGCGGGCGGGGCCGGCCTGGTCGATCCGCTCTCCGGCGAAGGTGACGGTACCGGAGCGGACGGGGACGAGTCCGAGGACGGCGCGGCCGATGGTGGTCTTGCCCGAGCCGGACTCGCCGACCAGACCGAGGGTCTCACCCGGCCGGATGTGCAGCGACACGCCCTTGAGCACCTCGTTGAGCGGGGCGCGTCGGCCGGTGCCGGGGTACGCGACGCGTAGGTCACGCACCTGGAGCAGGGCCTGAGCGCAGACAGCGGCTTCGGTGGCGGTCATACGGTGGTGCTCCTCGCCTCTCGGGGGCGCCAGGAGGCGCGTGCCGGCGCTTCGTCGAGGACGGCACCGAGCAGGGTCCGGGTGTAGGGGTCCTCGGGGGAGTGGAGGACCTGTTCGGTGGGGCCGGTCTCCACGATCCGGCCGCCGTTCATCACGGCGACGCGGTCGCAGAGGTCCGCCACCACGCCCAGGTCGTGGGTGACCAGGAGGACACCGAGGCCGCGGTCCTTCTGCAGCCGGCGCAGCAGGTCGAGCACCTCCGCCTGGACGCGCACGTCGAGCGCGGTGGTGGGTTCGTCCGCGATGAGGAGTTCGGGATCGCAGGACATCGCGCCGGCGATGAGGACACGCTGGGCCATGCCCCCGGAGATCTGGTGGGGGTACAGACGCAGGGTGCGCTCCGGGTCGGGGATCTCCACCAGGCGCAGCAGTTCGACGGCGCGTCGGGCGGCCTGCGCGCGGGAGATGCCGAGAACGTGGCGCATGGGCTCCGTCAGCTGGCTGCCAATGGTGAACGCGGGATCGAGGTTGCTCATCGGCTCCTGCGGGACGTAGGCCACGGTGCGCCCGCGGAGCGCGCGGCGGGCCGGTTCGGGCAGTCCGACGACCTCCTGTCCCTTGACGAGCACGCTGCCGCCGCCGATCCGTCCGCCGTCGGGCAGGATGCCGAGCACGGCGAAGGCGGTCTGGGTCTTCCCGGAGCCGGACTCGCCGACGAGCCCGACGATCTCCCCGGCGCGCACGTCGAGGTCGACGCCGTGCACGACTTCCTTGCCGGTGCCGTCCGGCCGGGCGTAGACGACGGTGAGGCCGCGCACCGAGAGCAGGGTGGTGCGGTCGCCCGCGGGTGCCGCGTCGGCCGAGGGTGCTGCGTCGGTGCGGCGGCGCCCGGTCCGGCGGGGGCGGACCGGCTCCCCGGCGCGGTCCTCCAGTACGTCGCGCAGTGCCCCGGCGAGCAGCACGAGGGCGCCGTTGGTCAGCCCTAGGGCAAGGCCCGGCCACAGCATCAGCATCGGTGCGCGCTGGATGTTCTGGAACGCCTCGTTGAGCATGGCGCCCCAGGTGGCGGAGGATCCGCTGCCGACGCCGAGGAACTCCAGACCGGCCTGGAGTCCGATCGCGACGCCCGCGACGAGCGCCACCTGGATGATGACGGGCCCGCGGACCACGATCAGGATGTGCCGGGCCACGATACGGACGTCGGAGAGCCCGGACACCTTCGCGGCATCCACGTACAGCTCCTTGCGCACGCCCGCGACGATGCCGCGGACGAGGCGGAAGAAGCTCGGTGCCGCGAGCACGCCGAGCACGATCATCAGGGCCCAGACCTGAGGCCCGAGGATGGCGCGGGAGGCGAGGAGCACGACCATGGCGGGCAGCGCCATGACCAGGTTGACGGTCCACCCGGCGGCGGAGTCGAACCAGCCGCCGCGGTAGCCCGCGTACAGTCCGGCCGGCACGCCGAGGGCGAGCGCGATCCCGAGGGCGATCAGTGCCCCGCCGAGTGTGTTGCGTCCGCCGTGCAGCAGGCGGGAGAGGATGTCCCGGCCCGCGGAGTCCATTCCCAGGGGATGGGCGCCGCTGGGGCCGGCGAACGCGTCGCCGAGCGAGGACGCCGCGGGGTCCTGCGGCGCGAGCCAGGGCGCCAGGAGGACCGCGAGGACGAGGAGCAGCAGCACGGCGGCGGACACGGCGCCGAGCGGGTTGCGCAGGAGCCGGCGCAGGACGTCGCCCCGGCGGGCGGGCGGTGTTCCCCTCTCTGCCGCGCGGGCCGGGGTGGCGGGCACGTCGGCCGGAAGGTGCTCGCTCATGCGGACCTCGCCTTCGGGTTGAGCCAGCCGATCAGGACATCGACCAGGAGGTTGATCAACACGACGCCGATCACGGTGAGCATGACCAGCGCCATGATCACCGGGATGTCGCCGCGGGTGGTGTAGAGAACGGTCATGCTGCCGATGCCGGGCAGTCCGAAGATCTGCTCCACGATGACGGCGCCGCCCAGCAGTCCCACGAACTGCATGCCGAGGACCGACAGCGCGGGGGCGGAGGCGTTGCGCAGCACGTGCCGGAACACGATCCGCCAGGCGGGCAGCCCGCGAGCGCGCAGGGTACGGGCGTAGTCCTGGCGCAGTACGTCGATCACCGCGCCGCGTACCTGCTGGGAGACGCCGGCCACGGACGCCAGCGACAGGGACAGGACCGGCAGGGTGATGGTCGACAGCCAGCCGCCCGGCGACTCGGTGAACGGGATGTACCCGATGGCCGGGAACAGGTTCAGGCGGACCGCGAAGACCAGCACGATGACCAGCGTCACCAGGAAGCCGGGGAGCGCGTAGCCCACGACACCGAGGACCTGTACGAAGCGGTCGACGGCGCCGCGCCGGACGGCAGCCCAGACCCCGAGCAGGAACGACACGACCGTGGTGACGAGGGTGACACCGAGCATCAGACTGGCGGTGACCGGCAGCCGGCTCGCGACGGCCTGGCCGACGTCCTCGCTGGTGAACCAGGAGGTGCCGAGATCGCCGCGCACGGCGTGGGCGAGCCAGTCGGCGTACTGCCGGAGCACCGGCCGGTCCAGGCCCAGGGAGGCGTTCTTGGCGTCGACGGCGGCCTGGTCGGCGCCCTGGCCGAGGAGTTGACGGCCGACGTCCGTGCCTGGGACCGACAGCAGCAGATAGGAGAGGAACGAGATGACGACCAGGAGCACGGCCCCGGCCGTGATCCGGCGGGCGATGAAGGACAGCATGGCACTCGGTATCCGTGACCGGCCGTCGGGGGCGGGGCGGGTGTGCGTGCCCGCGGCG
Organism: Streptomyces sp. NPDC126503; assembly: GCF_040302405.1. Lineage (NCBI taxonomy): Bacteria > Bacillati > Actinomycetota > Actinomycetes > Kitasatosporales > Streptomycetaceae > Streptomyces > Streptomyces sp. NPDC126503. The sequence goes on along the minus strand of NZ_JBEORS010000030.1, from coordinate 21,194 downwards.
GACCGCCCCCGACGTGGCCTCACTTGGCGGGGGAGTAGTTGTAGATCGAGGGGACGGCCATGCCGGACTGCGGGCTGATCTTCACGCTGCCGTCGGAGACGTGCAGGTAGGTCATCCGGTAGAAGGGCACGAACCACCCCTGCTTCACCAGATGCTCGTTGAGTGCCCGCACCGACTGTTTAGCCTGCTCGGCCGTGCCGGTCTGGATGCGGGGGATCAGCTCGCGCACGGTCGCGTCACTGGTGCCGAACATGTTGAAGGCGCCGGGTGTGACCAGTTCGTTGACCACGACCCAGTCAGACGAGGACTGGCCTATGTTCATGACCATCCCGGAGTAGGCGCGGTCCGTGAACACCTTCTGCACCGCCGAGGCGCCGTCGAGGTCGTCCCAGACCAGGTTGACGCCGATGGCCTTGAAGTCGGTGGCGAGCGAGGCGGCGAGAGCGTCGTTGACGATGGCGGAGATCCGGGGGAGCTTCAGGGTGAACCCCTTGGCGTAGCCCGCCTGCCGCAGCAGCGCCTTGGCCTTGGCCGGGTCGTGGGAGTAGTACGTGTCCAGTGACCTGTCGTACCCCTGGGTGTCGGGGCCGAAGACCTGAGAGGTGATCTGGCCGCGGCGCTGGCGGATGGCACTGAGCATGGTCTCGCGGTCGATCGCGTGGTTCATCGCCTGGCGGACGCGCGGGTCCTTCAGCGCCGTGGTCAGCTTCCCGTCGCGGTCGAAGAGCAGCAGCCCCTGGAAGTCGAACTCCTGCTTGGTCGTCTTCATCCTCGGGTCCGACTCGATGCTGACCTGCTGGTCGGCGGCCTGGAGGAGGGCCGCGTTCACCTGACCCGTCTTCAGGCCGTTGACGATCGCCGTCTCGTTGTCGAAGAAGATGATGGTGATGTTCTCGTAGGGCAGCCGCTCGCCCCAGTAGTCGGCGTTGCGCCGGAAGACCCACTTGGTGCCGATCGTGGTCTTCGCCTTGTCGAGGCGGTACGGGCCGGTGCCGTCGGGAGCCGTCTTCAGGCTGTCGGCCTGGCCGAACTTCTTCGGGTTCGCCATCAGGCCGGCCGCGTCGCTCAGGTAGAAGAGCATGGCGGGATTGGGCCGCTCGAGGTCGAGCGTCACGTGCGTGGCGTCGGCGACCTTGACCGACTCCAGGTCCTTCAGCCACTTGGCGTCGGCGCCGCCGCCCTTCTTGAAGCGCTCCATGTTCGCCTTGACCGCGGCACCGTCGAAGGCGGTGCCGTCGGCGAACTTCACGCCCTTGCGCAGGGTGAGGGAGAGCTGGGTGCGGTCGGCGTTGTACTTCCACGAGGTGGCGAGCATGGGGCTGAAACGGCCGTCCGGCTCCCGCTTGACGAGCGTGTCATAGGCGGCCTGGAAGAACGGCAGGGAGCTGCCGACCGCCTGGGCGGGGTCGAGGCTCTGCGGGAACGTCATGGTCGCGATGTTCAGCTGCGACGAGCCCGCGCTCTCGGTGCCGGAGTCGGCGCATCCCGCCAGGGCGAGGGACGCCGCCACACAGGCGGCGACGGCCCCGGTTCGGGTGGTTGTGGTCATGAGGCGGCTCCGTCTGGAGGGCCGGGGAGGACGTCCCGGGCGAGATTGGCGGTGAGCTTACCCGCGGAACCAACCACTTGGTAGGTTCCTCACGGGCTCGTAGTTGACTGGCAGATGACGTGCGGCTGCGCCCGCGGGCCGGCGCGTTCCGGAAGGGGCCGTAAGGTGCTGCTTCGCGATCCACCGGTGCCGGCCGCGCCCGCGAGGCGGGGCGCACGGCCCGACGACGGCAGGAGACCGCCGACTTGAGCGCACGACCCGAGGGCACCCCGCGCCGCCTGCCGAAGGGCGAGCGGACGCGGACCCGCATCCTCGACTCCGCGACCGAGCTGTTCTCCCGCTCCGGCTTCAACGCCGTGTCGTTGCGGGACATCGCCGCGCACGCGGGTCTGACCCACGCCGGAGTGCTGCACCATTTCCCGGGCAAGGAGTCCTTGCTCATCGAAGTGCTGGACCGCCGCGACCGGGCCGACGCGCACGCCGTCTTCCCCGGCATCACCCACCCGGGCACCCCCGAGCCGGGCCCGGGCGTACGGCTGCGCATGCTGGTGGAGCTGGTCGCCCGCAACAGCGGGACGCCCGGCCTGGTCGCGCTCTACACGAAGCTCTCCGCCGAGGCGACCGACCCCGGGCATCCCGCGCACCACTACTTCAGGGAGCGCTACCGCATCCTCCGGGAGGAGGTGGCCGTGCTCGTCGAAGCCCTCCGGGCCGAGGCCGATCCGCCCGTCGACGTGGATCCGGCGGTCGCCGCCCGGCAGTTGCTGGCACTGATGGACGGATTGCAGACGCAGTGGCTGCTGGAGCCGGAGGCGGTGGACATGGAGGTCCTGGTGTGTGACTTCCTGCTTCGGCTCGGACTCGATCCGGAAGGCGGCGCGCGAGGGGGCGGCCTCAGCGCGTGAGGGAGGCGAGGATCGCATCGGCCGTACCGCGGTGCCCGGCCGCGTTGGGGTGGAATCCGACCGCCTCCGCGGTGTCCTCGGGTTCGATCCAGCGCACGCCCGCCGGCTTGCACACGTCGTGCCCGATCGACGGCCCGTAGGCGTCGACGTACCTGGCGCCGTGGGCGGCGGCCCGCTGGGCGAGCATGGTGTTGAGGTGCTTCTCCTTGTCCCGGAGCCAGGGGAAGTCCCCCTGGGCGAGCGCCACCGTCTCCCGGCAGGCGGTGCCGTCGTCGGGAAAGAGCACCGGGTACCCGACCAGGAGCACCCGTGCCTGCGGAGAGCGGGCGTGGATCTCTTTCAGTACGGCCTCGATCCGCGGTGCCGTGGCGTTGATGCGGGAGCCGATCTCGTCGGTGCCGAACAGGGTGTAGCTCTGCTTGCACGGCGAGCCGTAGGGCGCCACATACCCGAGGAGGACGCATCGGGTGATGACGCCGGGCAGATCGAGGTCGTTGCCGCCGATGCCGAGGGTGACCAGAGTCGTGTCGGGTCGCAGGGCGTCGAGCTGGGGCGGGACGGTCTCCTGCGGGCCCGTCAGGTGGCTGGTGGTGGCGCCCGCGCAGGTGACGTCGGTGAACGACGTCGCGCCGAGGGCGCGGGCGACCAGGGTCGGGTAGTTGGCGGACGAGCGCCCGCAGAGCGCGTCGGTCTGCTCGGGCACGCCGGGTCCGGAGCTGAAGGAGTCGCCGAGCGCGACGTAGCGCACCGCGTCGGCCGTTTCGGCCGTCGGGCCCGCCGAAGCGGCCGTGGTCGTGACGGCGAGTACGGCGAGGGCCGCCGCCGAGGTGACCGCGGCGCGTGCCGCCCGTGTTCCCGGGGGTGGGCTGGAGGGCTGACTGGTGGGACGCATGACCGTTCCTCGTCTCGTCGGTGAGCGGAAGGCAGGCGCGGTCGCAGAACGGCGGACGGTGTTCCGGAGCGACGCGGCTCGAGCACGAAAACCGTACGATGATCGGTTTCTGGCCGTCAATACGTTGCGCGGAGGTGAACAGGTCTGCGTCTCCGCGCCTTTACCGGCGGGTAGGTGAGGTCTTGACAGTGAAAACCGATCACTTTACGTTTTTTGTGTAGCTCGGTCGCCGACACGGCCCTCCGCTCCCTCCGGACGGGGACGCCCTCACCCCCCGTCAGCGGACGGCCCCCGTCCGGGTTTCGGGCGACGGGGCGGCTCCCCCCTTGCTCACGACCCCGATAGGTGCGCCGCATGACCCAGCAGACCCCGTCGACGCCCGCCACCGCCCCGGCGCCACCGCTCACCCTCGCCGAGAAGGCGTCGCTCACCAGCGGCGCGGGCGACTTCGTCACGCAGGCCGTCGCCTCCGCCGGCCTGCCCGCCGTCACCATGTCCGACGGCCCGCACGGCCTGCGCCTGCCCAAGGAGAGCGGCGACGGCGGCCAACTCGACCTGCACAGCACCGCACCGGCCACCTGCTTCCCGCCCGCGGTGGCGTTGGGCAGCAGCTGGGACCCGGACCTGGTCCGCCGCGTCGCCGGTGTCATCGCCGCCGAGGCCGCCGCCCACGGCGTACACGTGGTGCTCGGACCCGGCATCAACATCAAGCGGTCACCGCTGTGCGGGCGCAACTTCGAGTACTTCTCCGAAGATCCGTGGCTCACGGCCCAGATGGGCGGCGCCATGGTGCGCGGGCTCCAGGAGGCGGGTGTCGGAGCGGCGCTCAAGCACTACGCGGCCAACAACCAGGAGACCGACCGCATGCGGATCAGCGCCGACGTCGACGAGCGCCCGCTGCGGGAGATCTACCTGCGTGCCTTCGAACGCATCGTCCGCCGTGACCGCCCCTGGTCCGTCATGGCCGCCTACAACGGCGTCAACGGTGTCCCCATGTCGGAGAACACCCGGTTGCTCACGGACATCCTGCGCTCCCAGTGGGGCTTCGACGGCGTCGTCATGTCCGACTGGGGGGCGGTGCGCGACCGGGTCGCCGCACTGCGTGCCGGACTCGACCTCCAGATGCCGGGCACGGGCGGGCGCGGCGACCGGGAGGTCGTCGCCGCGGTGTCCGCCGGCGACCTCGACGAGACGGTGCTGGACACCGCGGTCGAGCGGCTCGTCCGCTTCGCCCGGCGCGCCACGCAGGCCGTGCACACCGGCGGCGACACGCGTGCCGGGGAACACCACCGCCTGGCCGGAGAAGCCGCGGACCGGTGCGTCGTGCTCCTGAAGAACGACACGGGGCTGCTGCCCCTCGACCCCGCCTCCGGCACGGTGGCGGTCATCGGCGAACTGGCCCGCACGCCGCGCTACCAGGGCGCCGGCAGCTCACAGGTGACGCCGACCCGGCTCGACACGCCCCTGGACGGCCTGCTGCGGCTTGCGGAGGGTGCTCGTGTGGACTTCGCCCCGGGCTACCCGCTCGCGGGCGTGACCGGCGGGGACACCGAACAGGACCTGGCGGAGGAAGCCGTACGACTTGCCGCCACCAGCGACACCGTGGTGCTCTTCCTCGGTCTGGCCGCACAGGACGAGTCGGAGGGCTTCGACCGCGACCACATCGACCTGCCGGCCGGCCAGGTGCGACTGCTCGAGCGGATCCTGGCCGTCAACCCACGGGTGTGCGTGGTGCTGTCCAACGGCGGGGTGGTGAGGACCGCCCCTTGGCACACGGAGGTACCCGCCCTGATCGAGGGCTGGCTGCTCGGCCAGGCGGGCGGCGGGGCCCTCGCCCGCGTGCTGTTCGGCGCGGTCAACCCGTCCGGGAAGCTGGCCGAGACCATCCCGCTGCGGCTGGAGGACGCCCCCAGCCACCTGTCCTTCCCCGGCGAGGAAGGCCGAGTGCGGTACGGCGAGGGGGTGTTCGTCGGATACCGCGGCTACGACGCCCGCGGCTGCGAGGTCGCCTTCCCGTTCGGCCACGGGCTGTCGTACACCAGCTTCGCCTACTCCCGGCTGCGCGTGGAGCCGCGCGAGGACGGTGAGGCGTTCACCGTCACGGTGACCGTCACCAACACCGGGCACCGCCCCGGGCGCGAAGTGGTCCAGTTCTACACCGCCGGCCCGGCCGGTTCCGAGGTCGCCCGGCCGCCCAGGGAACTGCGCGCCTTCACCTCGGTGTTCCTCGCCCCCGGCGAGAGCCGGGAGGCGGCGGTGGAGCTGGCACGCGCCGACCTGGCCCACTACAGCGAACGGGAGGGCGGCTGGCGGGTCGAGGGCGGCGCATACCGCGTCGAAGCGGGTGCCTCGTCGCGTGACATCCGGCTCTCCGCCGAGGTGACCGTCACCGGCGACCCGTCGCGCCTGCGCCTGAGCGGCCGCAACACGCTCGCCGAGTGGCTGCGGCATCCCGTGGGCGGTCCCCTGCTCAGGGACAGGTTCGCCCGGGCCAAGGGGCAGAGGGCCGAGTCGAGCGCCATGGACGACCCGGTGTTGCGGCGCTTCCTCGCCGGGATGCCGCTCGACGTGATCTCCGAGTTCCCGCAGAGCCCAGTGTCCCCCGAGGGCGTGGCGGAACTGGCCGCGCTCGCCGCCGCCGAACCGCCGCGAGGAACAGCCGGATGACTCGGCTCGCCGCGGTGAGGGGCACCGTACGGCCCGGCTGGGAGGGCGTACGCGAGGCCTTCGCCCGCGGGCAGGCGGACGATCCCGGCGCCGCGCAGCTGACCGTCCACCACCGTGGCCGGCAGGTCGTCGATCTGTGGTCTTCCGGCACGGCGGCGACGGCGCGGCCGTTCGGACCCGAGGCCATCGGAGTGCTGATGTCCGTGTCGAAGGGCATGGTCGCCGTCTGCGCCCATCTGCTGGCCGAGCGCGGTCTGCTGGACCTCGACGCGCCCGTCCCCCGTTACTGGCCGGAGTTCGCGGCGGCGGGCAAGGCAGGGACGACGGTGGCCGATCTGCTCTCCCACCGCGCGGGGCTGCCCGCCTTCACCGACGAGCCGGCTGGTGTCGCGGTGCCCGCCCTGCTCGACCGGGACGCGCGCGTCCGCGCCCTCGCGGCGATGCGGCCGGTGTGGGAGCCCGGTACGGCCTACCTCTACCACGCCCTCACCCACGGCCACCTGGTCGGTGAGGTCGTCCGCCGGGTGACGGGGACCAGCATCGGGGCGTTCTTCGCCCGGGAGGTGGCCGGGCCGCTGAGGCTGGACCTGTGGCTGGGGCTGCCCCGGCGGGAGGAACACCGCTTCGTCCCGCAGTTCGCCACCAGGCCGGGGCCCACGGCCGCGGACGTCGCGCGGGCGGTCGATGCCCTCGGCCTCCCCCCGGACGACCGTCTGACGTCCGTACTGAGGGCCGCCGCCTCCGAACTGGCCGCCGTGACGGAGGCGTTCGGGACCCGCCGGGGACGGGCACGGGAGTTCCCCGCAGCGGGCGGGATCGGCAATGCCCGCTCCCTCTCCCGGTTGTACGCGGCGCTCATCGACGAGGTCGACGGCGTACGGCTGCTGTCCCGTTCCACCGTCGACAGGGCGCGCACCCCGCACACGGATCACCTGCGGCCACCCGAGCCCCTGGACCGGTTCGACGGCCCCGACCGGTCCCGCTTCGGCCTCGGCTTCGAACTGCCCCGCCCCGGCGAACCGCTGCTGGGCGAGGGGTCCTTCGGGCACGCGGGAGCGGGCGGCCGCCTGGGCATGGCGCACCCTGAGAGCGGCCTCGCGGTCGGCTACGTCTGCACGGCCATGTCCTGGGAGCCGTCGGCGGGCCCCGACCCGCGCTGGACGGAGTGGACGACGGCCGTTCGGGAGGCGGCGGACGGCCCCGTACGGGGCTGATACCCGGGCCGGCGCCACTCGTCGTACGGAGCGAGGGCGGCACGTGGAAAAGGGGGCGGGACCCGGAGGCGCCGCCCCCTGGCCGACCCTCCGCTCAGGTGTCCCGGCCCGGATCGAGGAGCCGCATGATGTCGTCGATCGGCTGCTCCATGTCCGTCGAGCGGTCGATCAGCCACTGCAGCTGAATGCCGTCGGCCACCGCCAGCAGCAGGACAGCGAGCCGCTCGGGAGGGACCACGGTGGTCATTCGCCCCTCCTCCATGCGGGTGCGCACGTAGTCGGCGACCCGTTCGCGCAGCACCGGGTAGCGCTCGGAGAAGTGCGCGTGCGCCGGGTGGCCGGGGTCACTGGCGGCCGCCGCCATGGACACGAACAGCTCCACCAACCCGGGAGTCTTCGCCCCCTCCCGGATGATCTCCCGGTAGCTCTCCGGGCTGGTGCGCTCGTCCTGCCGCTGCCGCGCGGTCTCGTCGCGCATCCGCAGCACCTGGGTGAGCAGGTCCTCCTTGGAGTCGAAGTAGTGCATCAGGCCGGGCAGGCTGAGATTGCACCGGGCGGCGACCTTCCGCAGCGAGGTGCCCCGGTATCCCTCGGCCGCGAAGATGTCCAGAGCCGCGTGCAGGATCTCCGTGCGCTTCGCCTCGCCCTTCTCGTACGGGCCCCGTTTCGCCATGCCTGCCAGCCTAACCCGCAGGGGTGACGTCGGAGGACGCGGCGGCGGGGCAGCCGGGGGTGTCGGGGAGGCGCCCGGAACGGGCCAGCGAACCCAGCCAGCGGGCCGACCCCTTGGGCCGGCGCGCGAAGGAGTGCGGATCGACCGCGATCAGCCCGAACGTCGGCCGGTAGGAGCCCCACTCGTAGTTGTCCAAGGCGCTCCAGTGCAGATAGCCGCGCACGTCGACGCCGTCGCGCATGGCCGCGGCCATGCTCGTCAGGGCGCCCGTGGTGTAGGCGATGCGCAGGTCGTCGTCGTCCGTGGCGATGCCGTTCTCGGTGACCAGGATGGGGACGTGCGGGCCGACCACGGCGGCCGTGTGCCGCACCGCCTCGCCCAGAGCCTCGGGGTAGACCTCCCAGCCGGTCAGCGTGGTCGCGGCGCCCGGCGGCACGGGCAGCGGGCCGCCCGGCCCGATCCGGTGCCGGGTGTAGGCCTGCACGCCGATCCAGTCGTCCTCGCGAGCGGCCTCCAGGAACACGTCCTCGCGAGGGCCGGCGTACGCGGCGGCGACCTCCTCGGCTCCCGGTTCGGCTTGGTAGACCTGGTTGGCGACGGTCCAGCCGATCCGCAGCGCCGGGTCGGCCGCCTTGAGGACGTCGAAGGCGGCACGGTGCGCCCGGACCAGCGCCCGGGTGACCTCGGCGTCCGGTTCCAGGCCGCCGGGGTTTGGCGCGGCGGCGCCCGTGTCGCCCACGCCCCCCGCCGGGCCGGTACCGCGGTCGCTCCTGCGGGCGGCACCGCGCAGCACGGTGTGCATCAGCGCGATCATGTTCGGTTCGTTGATCGTCACCACGTGGCGGACGCCCGCATCGAGAATGTCCGCGGCCACCTTCGCGTAGGCCGCGAAGAGGTCCGCCGACTCGGGCGAGGTCCAGCCACCGAGCGCGCTGAACCACAGCGGTGAGGTGAAGTGGTGCAGTGTGACCACCGGAGTCAGCCCGCGCTCCAGGGCTCCGCGCACCATGGCGCGGTAGTGCTCGACGGCGGCCCGGGAGATGCGCCCCCGCTCGGGTTCGATCCGCGCCCACTCGATGCCGAACCGGTAGGCGTTGAAGCCGAGGCCGCTCAGCAGGTCCATGTCCTCCGGCCAGCGGTGGAAGCTGTCGGCCGCGTCGCCGCTGGGCTCGGTGACGAAGCTGTCCGGCCGGTTCTCGAGGGCCCACCAGTCGCTGGAGACGTTGTTCCCCTCGACCTGGTGGGCGGAGGTGGAGGCTCCCATGAGGAAGCCGTGCGGCAGCACGAGACCGGGCCCGGTCGGGGGTGTCATACGGGGGCTCCTTCCGCTGCGGAACCGGGGCGGCGCGGGGCCGGACGCGACTCCGTCAAAAGCGTTCATTGATCGGTTTTCGTGTTAGCGTACAGGCGGATCCACCCCCCAGGAAGGCGCGGCAGCGCAGGCGCCCTCCACCGCGGCCCGCCGCCCCGGACCCCACGCCCACCTGACGAGGGCGTTCGGCTTCCGGGGCTGGTGCGCGCTCACCGAAGGCCGGCCGCATGGATCCAGTGGCGCGAGAACCCGTACCAGCCCGGTGGAGGAGAAATGGACGTCGTCATCCCGTGCCCGGCGGTACGGACATCACCGGCCACCGGCGGGGAGCTGCACCTCGCCGGCCCCTGGCGCATCGCCACCACGGACCATCGGCTCACCACGGTCGCCAGGACCGTGCGCGCACTGCTCGAACCTCATCTGGGCGACCGCCTGCTGCCACCGTCCGCGGACGACGGCACACCGGACCACGGCGGTCCCGGCACCGGACCCGCCGTCCTCGTACTCGCCCTCGACGCCGAGTCGCCGGCCCCGGACCGCGCGCCCGTCGGCGTCTCACCGCGCGGCACCGCCGAACCGGTCGACGAGTCCCACCGCCTGACGGTCACCCGACGCGGGATCACCTGCCGGGCGGCCACCCCCGAGGGCGTGTTCCGCGCCGCCACCACGGCGATCCAGCTCCTTGCCGCCTCCACCGACCGCACGCCCTGCCAGGAACTGAGTGACGCGCCGCGCCACGCCTGGCGTGGCCTGATGGTCGACCCGGCGCGCGGTTACCTCACACCCGGCGAACTGCGCCGTGTCATCGACCTGGCGGCGCTGTACAAGCTCAACGTGCTACACCTGCATCTGACGGACAACGAAGGCTGGCGCCTCCAGCTGCCCTCCGTTCCCGAGCTGACCTCGGACCGGGCCGACGGCTCACCGGGCTCGCTGGGGGAGTACTACACCGTCGAGGACTACCGCGCCCTCCAGGACTATGCGGCCGACCGCTTCGTCACCGTCGTGCCCGAGATCGACCTGCCCGGCCACTGCGCAGCCCTGCGCGCGGCCCTGCCGGATCTGCCGGCGGCGCCCGCGCCGGAGGGACTGGCCGGCCGATTCCCCTTCGTCCCCCCGCTCGACCTTGCCGACCCCGCCACCAAGGCCGTCGTGACCTCCGTCCTCACCGAGGTGTGCCGGCTGACCGACGGTCCTTTCGTGCACATCGGCGGCGACGAGGCCGTCGGCATGACCGCGGACAGTTTCGTCCTCGCCGTGCGCGAACTGCGCGCCTGCGTACGGGCGGCAGGCAAGCGCCCACTGGCCTGGCAGGAATCCTCACGCGCCGGAATCGGGGCGGAGGACATCGTCCAGTACTGGGTGGACGTGCCGATGATGGATCTGCCCGACACGGAGGAGGAACTCGCGGGCCGCCCCGACCTGCTCGCGGCCGGCCACACCCTCGACCTCATCCGCGCTCTCAGGCAGTTCTTCGCCCCGGCCGACGAGGACCTGGCGCGCGTTCTGGACGGTGGCGGACGCGTTCTGCTGTCCCCGCAGTCCCACCTGTACCTGGACCGTCCTTACCCGCCCGACGTGATACCGGCCGAGCAGGCGGAGAGCGTGTCCCGGCTGGGATTCGCCACCTACCGGCCACGCGGGGTCCGGCCCACCGCCGCGTGGGACCCGACTTCCCACGGGGTCCCCGACGCGCGGATCGCCGGAATCGAGGCGACGCTGTTCGGGGAGTCGATCGAGGGGCTGGACGACTTGACCGTCCTGCTGCTACCGCGTCTGACGTCCGTCGCCGAAGCCGCGTGGAGCGGTCGCGCGCCCGAGTGGGAGGCCCACCGTGCCAGAGTCGCCCGGCACGCGCGACTCTGGCAGGACCGAGGACTGAGCTATCTGGCCTCCACCGAGATCCCCTGGCCATGACGCCGCACCACCCGCAGCCGCGGGGCATCGCCTTGAGGTCTGCAGCCACGACTCCGGGCCGGATGACCGGTGGTGCCTCAGGTGACGTGGCAGTCCTGGACGTCCTCAACGGCAGGGCCAGCGCGGAGCACGTTGTCGGCGATCATGTTCGGAGCCAGATCATGAGAGCTGCCACGGTGGCGGTGCGTCCCCGCGAGCGAGTTCTTTTGGCCGCTGGCCGCTCCCCCCGTTCCGGCGGCGTCCGTTCTCCCGTACGACGATCCGGTGCGGCGGCGACTTAAGCGGAAAAGGGGTTACGTATGCAACTAACCGCAGCAATCGTCCCTACGGCGGCTGCGCAAGGGTGACCACCTTCGACACACCTTCAAGCTCTTTGAATAAGAAGAGCTTTACAGTCATTTGCTCCGTTTTGGACGCGCCGAAGAGTGTCGATCCATAACCGGGGCGTAAGGGCCGAGCGTGTGACTTGGGTCACGAGATGCCATATCGCGAGACTCGAACTTTGCGATAGAGAACGAATACTTCCGAGGTGGTCTCCGCTGGCTCCCGTACCCCCGGTGACACTTTCCTGCTGAGCGGCGCTCGCACACCAGTCGCGTGCGTTCGACTCCACCTCCCGACCCGCCGCCGCAGCGACACGGCCGCGCCCGGGGCCTCCCCAATGACGACGGGCGGGTGGGTCATGAGGCGGTCCGCGCCGGAATTTCGGTCATGCGCACAGTCTCCGGCGGTAGCCCGTGGGCCACATGAGTACGCGTACTCAGTCGCATTCGAACACGCGGGGTCGCGGGATCTTCACGGGTGCAAGCGAACGGCGTTACTCCCGGCAACAGAACCTCCTTGTGGAGGTGATCAAGACGCGTCTAGCGTCCGCAACGACCACCAGCCGAGAACAAACTAGGGGGGAACTGGTGCGCAGAATCGCGCTTCCAGCCATCACCGCGCTGTCCCTGGCGCTGCTCCTGCCGCAGCACTCCGTGGCAGCGACGACCACCCAGCAGTCGAACGCCACCACGGCGGAAGTCCCGGAACAACCGACGGCCGAGGGCACGCTCTCCACCATCGGCCCCGGTCAGTACTCGACCGCGGACAAGACCTTCCAGATCGCCGAGAACGACGTGGCCGCGGCCCTCATAGGCCGCCGCCACACCGTCGCCGCGCAGCCCGACGGCGGCTTAGCCCGGCCCGAGTCCGCGCCCGCCACCCGCCCCGAGATGGGCGTCTTCGGGCCCAGCTGGGAAGCCGAGTTCGTCGGCGGCCAGCTCAACCGGAAGCTTGAACAGCAGGGCGACAAGGTCGTAGTGACCGACCTCGGCGTCGACGAGAAGGTCACGTACGTGCTGCAGTCGAGCATCGACTACCCCGACGGCGGAAGCGTCAAGAGGTACGCGAGCGCCGACGGGTCCCAGATAACGGCGACCTCCAAGTGGAACGACGCCACCGGGACCGTGGTGACGTCCATCGTCGAGGTGCTCGGCATCGACCTCTCCACCGCCGTGGCGGGCGACGACGTCTTCACCGACGCGGCCGGCAACCCCATCCCGGCCGCGGACCTCAAGCCCACCTACAAGTGGCAGCAGGCCGCCACCGGCACCGACAAGTGGCGTGTCATCAGCGTCGGCAACAACACCTACGCCACCGGGGTCCAGTACGACGCCAAGGGCCGGGTGTCCAAGATCTCGGCCCCCGCCGCCGGCGAGAGGCTCGCGACGTCCACCTCGGTCACCTACGCGGACTCGACCACGGCCGCCGGCACCTCCTTCGGCGACTTCGCGGGCCGCGTCAAGCAGATCAGCGTCACCGAGGGCGCCACCACGCAGACCCTCGCCCGGTACGCCTACGACTCCGCCGGTCTGCTGCGCACGGTGACCAACCCGAGCGAGACCGCCGAGCCGCAGGCCACCTACGCCTACGACGCCACCAACCGCCTCGCCGACATCAGCTCGCCGAGCAGCGGCAGCTGGGACCTGAGCTTCACGGCCGACTCCGCGGCCCCGACCGCCGTCGTCGACGGTGAGGCCATCCCGACCCCGGGCGTGCCGGTCGAGGGCGATGCCCCGGACGACAACGCCGGCGTCACCGACCCGCCGCCCGCCACCGACTTCCCCGGCGGTGAGATCACCGACCCGACGTCGTACCCGGCGAAGTGCAGCTGGGCGCGGCACTGGATGTACTACTGGAAGAGCGGCTGCACCTCAAAGGTGGCGCACTACGGCTGGCGTTCGCCCAAGTGGAAGACGACCAAGACCGGCTACAAGGTGCGGGGCATCAATCACGACCACTGCACCGCAGCGCTCGACAAGCCGCTCGGCTACAACTTCGTTCCCGCCTGCGACATGCACGACTACGGCTACGGCCTGATCGGCAACACGTACAAGGGTTACCGGTACTACCTGTCGCGCAACAAGGGCCTCGCCGTCGACGCCGTCTTCTACGACACGCTCTACAGCAAGACCTGCTCCGGCTACCTGATCAAGGGCCCCTGCCGCTCCCTCGCCAGCACGTACTACGGCGCGGTGACGGTCTTCGGCCGGGCCAAGAACGGTGCGAAGGCGACCTGATCCCGGACGCGGACTTCTGAGGTCCCCCAGTACGACCTCCTGACAGAGCACGTCCTTCGGGAAGAAACGGGCCGGGTGGCGCGATGTCGCCGCCCGGCCCCTTCGCACCCGGCCTCTTCACCCCCTTCCACGGACCAGGCATGCCCGCCGTCCGATCCGGCATGCCCTCTCCACGGGCCGCGTCAGGCCCCCTGCACCCCGAGGCAGCATGAAAAAAACGATCTGGGCCACGGTCGTCGCCGTCGCGATGACCACGACCCTGGGTTCGATACCGGCCCAGGCCGCCGCACCGACGAGCACCACCGCCGCGGCCACGGGCGAGGTCATCGACCCGCCGCTGTACGACAGGACCGCCGGCGGCCACACCGTCCGGGTCAACGTGCTCACCAAGAGCCGTACGGACATTCCCGAAGCGGCCACCGCGGGGGAGACGAAGCAGAGCTTCGCGGCCCTGCCGGTGGTCACCCTCAGGGTGGACAGAGCAGGCCTGGACCAGCTCGCCACCCAGCCGGGCGTGGTCAGCGTCACCGAGGACAAGCCCGAGATGGCGACCCTGGACGAGAGCGTCCCGCTCATCGGCGGTGACGCCGCCGTCCAGGCGGGCAAGACCGGTACGGGAAGTACCATCGCCGTCCTGGACACCGGTGTCGCCACCCAGCATCCGTTCCTGAAGGGCCGGATCAAGGCCGAAGCGTGCTTCTCGCCGATCGATCCCGACCTGGCCGCCACCAGCCTCTGCCCCAACGGCGCCGCGCAGCAGGAGGGCACCGGCTCCGCCGACTCCGACTCCGGACCGTGCGCGACCCTGACCGCCTGCGACCACGGCACCCATGTGGCCGGTATCGCCGCGGGCAAGGGTACGGGCGCCGCCGGTGCCCCGAAGAACGGTGTCGCCCCCGGCGCCGACATCGTCGCCATCCAAGTGTTCTCCCAGTTCAACACCGCCGATTCCTGTGCCGGCGAAGTGCCCTGCGTGGGCAGTTTCCCCAGCGCCCAATTGGCAGCCCTCGAAAAGGTGCTCGAGATCAAGCAGGCCGGGATCCCGATCATCGCGGCGAACCTCAGCCTCGGCGGCGGCTACTACACCTCCGCCTGCGACAGCGACCCGCGCAAGCTGGCGATCGACAACCTGCTCAGCTTCGGTGTCGCCACCGTGGTCGCGGCCGGCAACAACGGCTACACCAACGCCGTCAGCGTCCCCGGCTGCATCTCCTCCGCCGTCACGGTCGGCTCCACCACCGATGACGACGAGCTGTCCGCCTTCACCAACCGGGGCCCCCTGCTCGACCTGTTCGCCCCCGGCACGAGCATCGTCTCCTCGGTGCCCGGCGGCAACTACGCCCCCAGGAACGGTACTTCGATGGCGGCCCCGCACGTGGCCGGCGCTCTCGCCGTGCTCAGGCAGGCCTACCCCGCCAAGAGCACCGCGGACCTCGCGGCCCTGCTGAAGAGCAGCGGCCGGGGCATCGTCTACACGGATGCCACCACCCCCCGCATCGACCTCGCCGCGGCGCTCGGCGGCGGCGGTACCACCCCCAAGCCCGCCGGCATGACCGACTTCAACGGTGACGGTGCCGAGGACATCGCGATCTCCGACACCCAGGCCACCGTCGGCACGGACACCAAGGCCGGCCTGGTCCGCATCGTGTACGGCGGCGGCAAGGGCACCGCGGAGATCAGCCAGGACCTGGACTGGGTGCCCGGCGGCTCCGAGACGGACGACTACTTCGGCGAGACCCTCGCCACCATCGACTACAACAAGGACGGCTTCACCGACCTGGTGGTCGGCACCCCGAGCGAGGACATCGGCACCACCCCCAACGCCGGCATGGTCGACCTCCTCTACGGCGCCCCCGGCGGCCTGGGCACCGGCACGACCAAGGCCACGCACCTCGAGCAGGGCGCGGGTACCGGAGCGATCGCCGCCTCGGCCCCCGAGGCGGACGACCGGATGGGGCAGTCAATCGCCGCCGCGGTCAACGACGCTGGCCGGCCGTACCTGCTGATCGGCTCGCCCGGCGAGGCCATCAGCACGCTCACCAAGGCGGGCACCGCCTTCTACGTGCACGGCAACACGAGCCTGACGATCCACCAGGACAAGCCCGGCGTCCCCGGTGACCCCGAGAAGGACGACAATTTCGGCTTCTCCGTGACCGCTGACGCCAACTACATCGCGATCAGCTCCCCCAACGAGGCCCTCGGCGCCAAGGTGAAGGCGGGCAGTGTCACCATCTTCGACGCCAACGCGTTCGACGCCGAAGGCCGACCGGCTCCATTGGCCGGGCTCGACCAGGACAGCGCGGCCATCTCCGGTGACGCAGAGGCGGGCGACCAGTTCGGATTCGCGGTGGCCATCGCCCCGTACCGGCCCATGGGATCCCCCGCCCCCACCGAGTCGATCCTCGCCATCGGTTCACCCGGTGAAGGCGTGGTCGTAGGCACCGAGAACCGGCTCAACGCGGGCCGTGTGGTGCAGATCCGGATCAAGACCGACGGTTCATGGAGCTATCTGCGCGAACTCAAGCAGGGCACGGCGGACGACGAGGTCTCCGGCACCTCCGAGACCGGTGACCGCATGGGCGAGAAGCTGACCGCCGTCAACACCGCCCCGACCGCGGTGAGCACCGTGGCCTCCATGCGCCTCGCGGTCGGTACGCCCGGCGAGACCCTCGGCACCGCGACCAAGGCGGGCGCGGTCCACACGTTCTCCATGGCCGGCTCGGCGGGTCTGAACGACCGCTGGATCGAGGCGGGCGACGGCGACGGGATCCCCGGCACGCCCGGCGCCAACCAGGAGCTCGGCAAGAACATCCACTTCACCGCGACCAAGCTGTACGTGGGGATGCCCTTCGGGCCCAATGCCGCCGGTGCGCTGTACGCGCTGCCGATGTCCAACGTGACCCAGGGCGGCACAGTCGCTCCCGTGACCACGTACAGGCCCGGCTCGGGCGGCCTGCCGGCCAACGGCGTGGCCTTCGGGTACGCCGCCCGGTAGGCGCTTCCGAGCAGCCGTGACGCCGGGGGGCTGACACATCCGCCCCCCGGCGTTCACGTGCCAACCTCCCGAGAGGAGAGCTTGGCTCCGCGCCAAGCGCCACCACGCGAGCGGATGTGCAGATCGCTGGTCGGTGCTGCCTTCTCAGCTGCGCGGGGAGAAGGACCTCACGGGATGAAGACCTTCACGGAGTCGTCCGCCCCATTGTTTCGGTTGACGCCGATGAAGAAGTCGCTCCCAATGTGGGTGATATCTTCGATCTCGTCGATCAGGTTTCTCCCCGGAATCCCGATATCGCTCTCCACGTCACCCCCGGACCAGTTGTACTGGTACACCCAGTTCCAGCCGGTCTCGGGCGTCGAGCTGTTGATGGACTTGGTGTTCCAGATGTAGTTCTCGGAGCAGTCCATGCCCTGGTCAGAACGATTGTCGTGACTTGTCAGGTTGCTCTTCACCAGCGTCCATCCGCTCGTCAGCGAACCGGCGCCGGGATGGGTCCACAGGTTGCCCGCACGGCGGGCGGCGAATTTGCCGGCCCCTCCGGCCGCCGTCGGGCTGTAGCAGAGGCCACTGATGTTGCCGATGGGCAGATGGACAACCTCGCTTGCCCCCACGGCTCCCGACGAATCCAGGCGGACGATCGTCACATCGTCGCTCGGGAAGGCTGATTGACTTCCCTGGGTCGCAATCAAGGCAGGGCCCTGACCTTGGTAGTTCGGATGATAGGCGAGATCGTTACCGTGGCCGAGCGCGGGTATGGAGGTCGGCGCACCGGCGCAGGTCCAGCTGGACCCGTCCCAGGTTGAGCCGTCGCGCAACCACCTGGAGAGGACCGGCTCCTCCCCGGCCGCCTTGGTGAAAATGATGTAGAGCTGGCCGCCCGGCCCCGCGACCATGCCCTGCATGACGGTGCGGCCTGCCCTGCACGCACTGCTGGTCGGGATGCTGAGCCGTTCCTCTCCGCTCCTGTCTGTAGCGGCGTAGGTGGGCGTCGTCGAGGTAATGGCGATTCCGGTCATGAGCGCCAGTACAGACGCGAAACTCAGTAGCTTCTTCACTTGGTACCCCCCTTTGTGGTTGGGGGAGGAGGCTAGCATTACGCGTGTAACTTGCATCCGAGATGGTGTCGTCTCGTCGCCCGGGCGACGGCTGTGGGGGAAAAATCAGTCCCGTTGGGTGCGTCGTGCAAAATCAGGGAAGGGGGAAGCTCCGAAGCCGAAGTGGCAACCGGAGCACGGGTGACAGCACTGTAGACGTGGCCTCTGCGATGTCGGTGACTGCCGCCCCGCATCCCGGGGTCAAGGTCGAAGGTGCTTGAGGGTGAACTCAGGCAGGGCATAGGAGCCGGCCTGGGGCGCGCCGGGGTCGGCCGGGTGGTCCAGCATGGGGATGTCAGCTGCATGGAGCTGGGCATCGTCGACCGGTGTGTAGGCCAGTTCTCGCGGGTCGGGAAGTGCCCAGAAGCGGCGGGCGTTGTTGGAGACGGCGTACGTGGTGACGAAGCGGGTGGAGGCCGGTGCGGCGAGGGCGGCCCGGATGAAGCCGATGGCGTCGCGCGGGCTCAGCCAGGTCGCCAGGCGCCGGGGCTCGGTGGGCAGGTGCTCGAAGCTGCCGATACGCAGACAGACGACGGACAGAGCGAACTTGTCGGCATACAGCTGCCCGAGCGCCTCGACGGCGGCTTTGCTCACCCCGTAGAGGCCGTCAGGGCGTACCGGATCCTGCGGACCGGTCAGATGCTCAGTCGGGTAGAAACCGGTCACACGATTGCTGCTGGCCAGCACCACCCGCTCGATACCTGTGCGCCGGGCAGCCTCCAGGACGTGGTGCGTGCCGAGTACGTTGACTTCGAGGAGATCGGGGAGAGGCGCTTCGTCGGGCACGCCACCCAAGTGCAGCACCCGGTCGGCCCCCGCCAGGGCCGACTCCACAGCGGCGGCGTCCCGCAGATCCACGGTGTGAACGTCCTCGTTCTCGGCCTCCCGGCCCAGCGGCACACGGTCGAGGAGGATCAACCGGTCCACCTCGCCTCGCAGCGCCTCCCGCGCCACACAACCGATGGTGCCCGCCGCCCCGGTTATCGCCACCGTTCCCAGACTCACTGCGTCTCCCTTGGCTTGGACCATCCGTGCATCTTCGCGTCTGTTGATCCACTCATCAAGGTGTCCAACTTCGTTGCCACCTGCCCGGCGGGCCCATCGGGGGCGCGTCCCGGGCCGTCTACGGCCCGAGACGCCCCTGCCCCCTGGGGGCCCGCCGGGGCACTCCAGGGATCCAGACGGGCCGGGACGCCGCCCGTGGGGGAAAAGGGTGGGGGAGCGCCTGCGGGCCGCTGGCGCGCCGCAGGGTCTTTCCCGGGGCCGGGGCCCGTCGTCCCACCGCCCGTGGCGAGCGCTCCGCACTCTCACGCCCGTGGGGGCCGGCGCCGTCCGTACGGGCCGCACCCTACCGCTTCGCGCCGGACCGCTCGGCCGGGCCGTCCGGGGGGAGGGGGAACGGCGGGGTGCGCCATCCCCTCTGCCGCTCCGCGCCCCTGGACTCACCCGTCAGGACGCTCCGAGATCGGCGAGGTGCTGGGCTGGACACGGGAGTGCGGGGCAAGCTGGAGCCGCTGCGCGGGAAGATGACGAAGCTCGCTAACCGTGGCTGGCTGCATAAACGCCCCCGACGGACGCTTCGCCGCGCGCCGGTAATCGTGCTGAACAGGGCGTAACTGGTAGGCCCCCGGCGGCAGTTGAGTTTGGTGTGAAGAAAAACAACCATCACGCCGAGAGCCCTGACGGCCATGTCTAACCCCGACACCACGAACATGCACGGATACATCGCCAGACTCGGTCAACGTTCGTGGCCAACGCACTAGACAATACGCGAACGAATGTACGGTTGGATCTAGCTTGCGGGAACGCACCGCACGCGCGATCAAGCACGCCCAAGTACCTCCATGCCCGCGACCCCAAAGGGGAATCAACATGCTGACCACCCGAATAACGATGTCCATCGCGATCACCGCGCTAGTGGTTGGTGGTGCCGTCATGACCGCCCCCGCACAGTCGGCATCGGCATCGGCATCGACATCGGCATCGGTTTCGACATCGGTATCTACATCGGCATCGGCATTGGCCGAGGATGCCAACTGTCGTACGACGACGGGGACCCAGGACTTCTACCCCGGGCCGTCCGCCGGCGAGACGTACGACAGCACGTTCCACAACAGTGTGGCCGTGCCGCAGGGTCTGTACAGCGGCGGGTTCATTCCGCAGGGTCTGGCGTACTGGAACAACTGGGACGGGACGAGCGAAGACGTCCTGCTGATCTCGGCGTACCACCCGAGCGCTGGCGGCGCGAGCGCGATCTGGGGCATCGCCCTGAGCGGACCACGCCGGGGCGAGAGCCTTGGTCACATGCTCATCCCCAAGACCCATGCGGGCGGCATAGTCGTGACCGGCGGTCACGTGTACGTCAGCGGCGAGAGCAGCGTGAAGTACTGGTCGACCGCCACCGTGCGTGCGGAGCTGGCGGGCGCCAACACAAACAACGTGATCCAGCCGAAGGGTACGCAGGACATCGCCGGCAAGGGTTCGTTCCTCGGACTCGGCGGTGGCGAGGGCACCACCTTGTGGACCGGCGACTTCTCCGACACGAGCCACGAAAGCATGTGGCAGTACTCGACGAGCAGCACCGGTGCGCTGACGTACACCGGCAAGAAGCGCTGGGTGCCGGCGAAGACCCAGGGCATGGCGGTCGTGGGCGACAAGTACATCTTCGCCACGTCGTTCGGCCGCGACAACCGCAGCAACGTCTGGGTGCGACCCACGTCGTACGAGACAGACATCACCGATGGGACGGCTTTCTGCATGCGCGCCCCCTCGATGATGGAGGGCCTGGCGTACGGCAACTCCGACGGCAACGAGCACGTCTGGGCGCTCTTCGAGAGCGGAGCCGAGCCGTACGTGAGCGACCCGACGACGCTCAACAAGATCACGAACATCCACTGGGCCGGCGGATCCGAGCTGGCCGGGCTGTACGGCCAGGGCGACTGACACCATCGACGCTCCTGCGGCTGACCAGGGATGTCGAGCTAGACAGGCACAGGAGCGTCGTGCAACTCGGTGGGCTCCACCGGGTGGAGCCCACTCCGGTGCGCCGGGTGACCATGGACGCCCCCGTGCTGCGCGCACCACTCCGGTGCGCCGCACCACCGGCGTGACCTTCGCGGACGGAATGCCCCTCATCCGATAACCAATTACCCCCGTATTCCTGACTACGGGTCAGGAATACGGGGGCACCCCTGCCCCCTAGCCAGCCGCCTTTCCTGAATTCGCGGAGCGAATTCAGGCGGGGGATCGCGGAGCGATTCCCCGAAAGGGAAACTGCGGAGCAGGTTCCCGCAGGAATTGCGAAGCAATTCCCAACTTCGGCGCGCAGCGCCGAAGTTGACGACCCGTAGGGTCGTCGCGTCGCGTCTGCGGAGCAGACAGAGCGGAAGTGCACACGCTGTCATCCAGTCAC
>NZ_JBEORS010000029.1:0-82149 GCF_040302405.1 Streptomyces sp. NPDC126503 | reverse complement strand
GTCCGGCCGGCGAGGAGCGGGACGGCGAAGGCGC
Source organism: Streptomyces sp. NPDC126503 (assembly GCF_040302405.1). Lineage (NCBI taxonomy): Bacteria > Bacillati > Actinomycetota > Actinomycetes > Kitasatosporales > Streptomycetaceae > Streptomyces > Streptomyces sp. NPDC126503. Next base: position 82,115 of record NZ_JBEORS010000029.1, on the reverse strand, counting down.
CCGCGACCTGGGTCAGGTTGTTGAAGGCGAAGATGACACCGGCGGTGGAGCGGCTCATGCCGTGGTCGGTGAAGATGGTCGGCATCCAGGCGACCAGGACGTACGTCCACAGCGACTGGAGACCCATGAAGAGGGTCACCTGCCAGGCGAGGGCGGAGCGCCGGAGGCCCGCCGGACGGCCGGAGGCGGCCGGGACGGCCCGTCCCTGGTGGCCCGTACGGCCCCGGGCGATCACCACCTGCGGCAGCCAGGCCAGTGCGGCGACGGCCGCGAGCAGCGACCAGAAGCCGAGCGAGCCGCGCCAGCCGCCGCTGAGCGCCTCCTCCAGGGGGACGGCCGCGGCGGCCGCCACCGTGGCGCCGGCGATCATCGCGCCCGTGTAGACGGAGGTCATGGACGCGGCCCGGTCGGGGAAGTCCCGCTTGATCAGGCCCGGCATCAGCACGTTGAGCAGGGCGATGGCGGTGCCGACGAGGACGCCGCCGGCGTAGAGGGCGTACACGGACGGCAGCACCCGCGCGAGGATGCCGGTTCCGAGCAGCAGCAGCGCCGCGAACAGGACGCGTTCGGCGCCGAAGCGCCGGCCGAGCCAGGGGGCCGCGAGGGCGCCGAGCCCCAGGAAGAGGACGGGCACCGAGGTCACCAGCGAACTGGCCGTGGAGGACAGCCCGAAGTCGTCCGCGATCTCGCCGACCAGCGGGGCCACCCCGGCGAGCGCGGCCCGCATGTTGAGGGAGGCGAGGACGATACCGACGAGCAGTACCGCCGGGTGCGCGAGCAGGGCGCGGCGCGCGGCCGCGCCCCCGGGCGCGGGCCGGACCCCGGCCTCGGCGTCGACGAGCGGCGGCGCGCCCCCGGGTATGCCGGGGGCGTCGGTGGCCCGCGCTCCCGGGAGGTCCGTACGCGGGCTCATCGGGTCGGCTCCGGAGCGGTGGTGGTCATCCCGGCCTCGGCCGTCAGTGCCTCGACCGTCTCGATCGGGGCCCGCAGCAGTTCCCGGGCGCAGCGCTCGGCCTCCTCCGGGTCGGCCGCCTCGACGGCCGCCACGAGGGCCTCGTGGGCGTCGATGTCCACCGGGGGCATCGCCCGGTCACCGAGGGCGGCCACCAGGACTTCGTGAACCTGGGTGGAGAAGAATCGGTACACCTCGATGAAAGCGGCGTTGTGCGTCGCGCCCACCACCGCCATGTGGAAGGCGAGGTCCGCGTCGGCGTCCCGGTCGCCCTCCTCCCGAAGGGTGGCCAGCGCCGCCCGCAGCCGCAGCAGGTCGTGGGTGTCGCGCCGTACCGCGGCCAGGCGCGCGGCCTCGGCCTCCAGGGCGACCCGGAGTTCGAGGACGTCGCGGGCGCCGGCGTGCCGGACGCCGTTCAGGACGGCCGCCGGGTCGGCCGCCGACCTGACGAAGGTGCCGTTGCCCTGGCGGGACTCCAGAAGACCGGCGTGGACGAGGACGCGCACGGCCTCGCGGACGGTGTTGCGGCCGACGCCGAGCTGCTGGGCGAGCTCGTGCTCGGTGGGGATGCGGTCGCCGACCGCCCACTCCCCGTCGGCGAGCTGGGAACGGAGCTGTTCCACGACGGAGTCCACCAGCGAGGTCCGCCCCGCCGCTCTGAGTGCCATGCCGCTTTCCCCTTCAAATGCCCGGTTGCCCAGTCATCCTACAACTGACCACGCGGGGGTCCCGGGACTACTGTGGGGCCGTACGCGGACCGAACACCCTCACCACCTTCGGGAGTCAGTCATGTCAGACCGCTTCGACGTCGTCGTACTCGGAGCTGGCCCCGGCGGCTACGTCGCCGCCATCCGCGCCGCCCAGCTGGGCAAGCGGGTCGCGGTCGTCGAGGAGAAGTACTGGGGCGGTGTCTGCCTGAACGTCGGCTGCATCCCCACCAAGGCGCTGCTGCGCAACGCCGAACTCGCCCACATCTTCCACCACGAGGCCAAGACCTTCGGCATCAAGGTCGACGGCACCGTCTCCTTCGACTACGGCGAGGCGTTCCGCCGCAGCCGCACGGTCGCGGACGGCCGCGTCAAGGGCGTCCACTTCCTGATGAAGAAGAACGGGATCACCGAGTTCGACGGCCGGGGCACCTTCCTCGACGCGAACACCCTCCAGGTGGCGAAGTCGGACGGCACCACGCAGACGATCACCTTCGAGAACTGCATCATCGCCACCGGCGCCAGCCCGCGGCTGCTGCCCGGCACCTCCCTGAGCGACCGGGTCGTCTCCTACGAGCAGCAGATCCTCGCCGAGGACGCCCCGAAGTCGATCGTCATCGCCGGTGCCGGCGCGATCGGCATCGAGTTCGCGTACGTCCTGAACAACTACGGCACCAAGGTCACCATCGTCGAGTTCCTCGACCGGATGGCCCCGCTGGAGGACGAGGAGGTCTCGAAGGAGCTCGCGAAGCAGTACCGCAAGCTCGGCATCGACGTCCTCACCTCCACCCGCGTCGAGGCGATCGACGAGTCCGGCCCGCAGGTCCGCGTCACCGTCACCGGCAAGGACGGCGCGCAGAAGGTGCTGGAGGCCGACAAGGTCCTCCAGGCCATCGGCTTCGCCCCGAACGTCTCCGGCTACGGCCTGGAGAGCACCGGTGTCGCCCTCACCGAGCGCGGCGCGATCGACGTCGACGGCCGCTGCCGCACCTCGGTGCCGCACATCTACGCCATCGGTGACGTCACCGCGAAGCTGATGCTCGCGCACACCGCCGAGGCCATGGGCGTCATCGCCGCCGAGACGATCGCGGACGCCGAGACCATGGAGCTCGACTACGCGATGATCCCGCGCGCCACCTACTGCCAGCCGCAGATCGCGAGCTTCGGCTACACCGAGGCGCAGGCCCGTGAGAAGGGCTACGACGTCAAGGTCGCCAAGTTCCCCTTCATGGCGAACGGCAAGGCGCACGGCCTCGGCGACTCGACCGGCTTCGTCAAGATCGTGGCCGACGCGAAGTACGGCGAGATCGTCGGCGCCCACCTGATCGGCCCCGACGTCACCGAGCTGCTGCCCGAGCTGACCCTGGCTCAGCAGTGGGACCTGACCGTCCACGAGGTCGCGCGCAACGTTCACGCGCACCCGACCCTGGGCGAGGCCGTCAAGGAAGCGATCCACGGCATCGCCGGGCACATGATCAACTTCTGACGCGCCACGGCGGCCGGCCCCCGACCCCTCCCCACGAGGAAAAGCGTTCGCGTCCGAACGGGCGCCCGGCGCACACTGGTTGGGCGGGGGACACGGGGGATTCCCCGGGGCCGGCCGCTTCGAGCGCGCGGACCACGGTCCGCGCGGGCCGCGACCCACGAAGGCCCGCTCCCTCCCGGGAGCGGGCCTTCGGCACGGTACGGACAGGATCAGGCGGCCAGCAGGCGCTCCAGGACGAGCGCGATGCCGTCCTCCTCGTTGGTGGCGGTCACCTCGTCCGCCACGGCCCGCAGTTCCGCGTGCGCGTTGCCCATGGCCACGCCGTGCGCCGCCCAGCCGAACATCGGTATGTCGTTGGGCATGTCGCCGAAGGCGATGGTCTCCGCGGCCTTCACGCCGAGCCGGCGCGCGGCCAGCGAGAGGCCCGTCGCCTTGCTGAGGCCGAGCGGCAGGATCTCCACGATCCCCGGCCCGGCCATGACGACGTCCACGAGCCCGCCGGCCGTCTGGCGCGCGGCCCGGGTCAGTTCGTCGTCCGTGAGCGTGGGGTGCTGGATGTACAGCTTGGTCAGCGGCGCCGCCCACACCTCCGCCGGGTCCTCGTACGGCACGTACGGCAGCGGCCCCTCGTGCACCCGGTAGCCCGGGCCCATCAGGACCTCGCCCTCCAGGCCGTCCCGGCTCGCGGCCAGGGCGAGCGGCCCGACCTCCGCCTCGATCTTCGACAGCGCCAGTCCGGCGAGCTGCCGGTCCAGGGTGAGCGAGGTCAGCAGCCGGTGCTCACCGGCGTGGTAGACCTGCGCGCCCTGGCCGCACACCGCGAGCCCGTCGTAGCCGAGGTCGTCGAGGATGTGCCGGGTCCAGGGCACGGCACGGCCGGTGACGACGATGTGCGCGGCGCCCGCCGCCGTGGCGGCGGCGAGCGCGTTCCGCGTACGGTCCGAGACGGACTCGTCGGCCCGCAGCAGCGTGCCGTCGAGGTCCGTCGCGACCAGGCGGTAGGGGAAGGGGCTCACCGGGAGATCGGCTCCAGGACCTCACGTCCGCCGAGGTAGGGGCGCAGCACCTCGGGGACCCGCACCGAACCGTCGGCGAGCTGGTGGTTCTCCAGGATCGCGACGATCGTGCGCGGGACGGCGCACAGGGTGCCGTTCAGGGTGGCCAGCGGCTGCACCGTCTTCTTGCCGCCCTGCTCGTCGCGCATGCGGACGGAGAGGCGGCGGGCCTGGAAGCCGTCGCAGTTGGAGGCCGAGGTCAGCTCGCGGTACTTGCCCTGGGTCGGGATCCAGGCCTCGCAGTCGTACTTGCGGGAGGCGGAGGCGCCGAGGTCGCCGGTGGCGACGTCGATGACCTGGAAGGGCAGCTCCAGGGAGGTGAGCCACTGCTTCTCCCACTCCAGGAGCCGCTTGTGCTCGCTCTCCGCGTCCTCGGGCGCGACGTAGGAGAACATCTCGACCTTGTCGAACTGGTGGACGCGGAAGATGCCCCGGGTGTCCTTGCCGTACGTGCCCGCCTCGCGACGGAAGCAGGGCGAGAAGCCCGCGTAGCGCAGCGGCAGCTTGTCGGCGTCGATGATCTCGTCCATGTGGTACGCGGCGAGCGGCACCTCGGACGTACCGACGAGGTAGTAGTCGTCCTTCTCCAGGTGGTACACGTTCTCCGCGGCCTGGCCGAGGAAGCCGGTGCCCTCCATGGCCCGCGGGCGGACCAGCGCGGGGGTCAGCATCGGGATGAAGCCGGCCTCGGTGGCCTGGGCGATGGCCGCGTTGACGAGGGCGAGCTCCAGGAGCGCGCCGACGCCCGTCAGGTAGTAGAAGCGCGAGCCGGAGACCTTGGCGCCCCGCTCGACGTCGATGGCGCCGAGCGCCTCGCCGAGTTCCAGGTGGTCCTTGGGCTCGAAGCCCTCGGCCGCGAAGTCGCGGATGGTGCCGTGCGTCTCCAGGACGACGAAGTCCTCCTCGCCGCCCACGGGCACGTCGGGGTGGACGATGTTGCCGAGCTGGAGGAGGAGGCGCTTGGCGGTCTCGTCGGCCTCGTTCTGCTCGGCCTCGGCGGCCTTGACGTCGGTCTTGAGCTGCTCGGCCTTCTGGAGGAGCGCGGCGCGTTCCTCGGGGGTGGCCTTGGGGATCAGCTTGCCGAGCGCCTTCTGCTCGGATCGGAGCTCGTCGAAGCGGACGCCGGACGACCTGCGCCGCTCATCGGCGGAGAGCAGGGCGTCGACGAGCGCGACGTCCTCTCCACGGGCGCGCTGGGAGGCGCGAACACGGTCGGGGTCCTCACGGAGCAGGCGAAGGTCAATCACCCCACCAGGCTACCGGGGCGTTCTCACCCGCCCCCACCGGATAAGGTCGCGCGTGTTGTTTTGCCCGGATTGAACCGCTTGGGAATTCCGGAGGCCGCACGCGGGCCACCGCTCCGGGGCCGTGAAGGCGGCGAGCGGCATTAGTTATCCACAGGGTGTGCGGAAGTTCTGTGGATCGGGAGGAAGATCGCGGGGATTCTCCGTTCCGGCCCGGGCATTTCCGTGATCAAACATCATTTTGGTACTCATTCGGGTGGGAATTGCTCGTTCCAAAGGGGTGATTCCGGGAATCGTGCCGCCCCGGGCGCTGCGGCTCGCTGTGGACGAGGGGCCGGTCCGCTAGGGCGACCGGGGCGATTTGTCGACCTTGTCGGTGCGTGTTGTCGACTTGTCCCCAGGTTGGCCGAGCGCCTGTGGAAAACCTCTGTGGGTAACCGAAAAATATGCAGGTAGGACTAGTGGTCCGTGCCTGTGGACGAACGCCTCCGCAGAACGGGACGGCCGGTCATCCTCGGGAGAGACCCGAGAGCCGGGTCAGGCCCGGCCGTCCTGGGCCCGCGCGAGCCAATCGGAGGCCGCCATGAACTCCTGGTCCGACGTCCCCCGCCGGAGCGGCCGCACGTCCTCCGGCGCGACACCCGCCCTGGGGTACGAGCCGAGAAACCGCACCTTGGGGCAGATCCGCTTCAGGCCCATCAGTGCCTCACCCATCCGCCGGTCCGCCACATGACCCTCGGCGTCCACGGCGAAGCAGTAGTTCCCGATGCCCGCGCCGGTGGGCCGGGACTGGATCAGCATCAGGTTCACCCCCCGCACCGCGAATTCCTGGAGCAGTTCGAGAAGGGCACCCGGATGATCGTCACCGAGCCACAGCACCAGCGAGGTCTTGTCGGCACCCGTCGGCGCCGCCGGCCGCGCCGGGCGGCCCACGAGCACGAAACGGGTCTCGGCGTTCTCCGCGTCGTGGATCTCGGTGACCAGCGCCTCCAGCCCGTACGTCGCCGCCGCGAACTCTCCCGCGAAGGCCGCGTCGAACCGGCCCTCCTGGACCAGCCGGGCCCCGTCCGCGTTGGAGGCGGCCGACTCCCAGGTGGCCTCGGGCAGGTGCGCCCGCAGCCAGTTCCGTACCTGCGGCTGCGCCACCGGGTGCCCCGTGACCGTCTTGATGTCCGACAGCGCGGTCCCGGGACGCACGAGGAGCGCGAAGGCGATCGGCAGCAGCACCTCGCGGTAGATCATCAGCGGCTTGCCCGAGGACAGCTCGTCCAGCGTCGCGGTCACCCCGCCCTCGACCGAGTTCTCGATCGGTACGAGCGCGGCGGCGGCCTCCCCGTTCCGCACGGCGTCGAGGGCGGCCGGCACCGAGACCATCGGGACCAGCTCCCGCGTCGCTGCCTCGGGCAGCGTCCTCAACGCTGCCTCCGTGAAGGTGCCTTCGGGACCGAGATACGTATACCGGGTGGCGGACATACCGTCACCCTAATGGGCCCCGTGCCCCCCTCACCCCTCCAGCAGCCGCTGGCCCACGTACTCACCCTCGGCAGCCCCGCCGGGCACCGCGTAGAGGCCGCTCGACTCGTGCCGGATGAACGGCGAGAGCGCGTCGCCCCGGTCGAGCTTCCGCTGCACGGGCACGAAGCCGCGCAGCGGGTCCGCCTGCCAGCAGACGAAAAGGAGCCCGGCGTCCGGGGTGCCGTCCGGGGCGATCCCGTCGTGGAAGGAGAACGGCCGGCGCAGCATCGCCGCCCCGCCGTTCTGTTCGGGGGCGGAGATCCGGGCGTGCGCGTTGTCGGGGATCACCGGCCTGCCGTCCGGGCCGAGCTTGTTCAGGTCGAGTTCGGTGGTCTCGGTGCCGCCGCTCAGCGGGGCCCCGTCGGACTTCCGGCGCCCGATGACCTTCTCCTGCTTCTCCAGGGAGAGCTTCTCCCAGTCGTCGAGGAGCATGCGGATGCGGCGCACCACCGCGTACGAGCCGCCGGCCATCCACTCCTGACCCCCGGGCGCGCCGACGGGGACGAAGATCCGGCGGTCGAAGTCGGGCTCGTCCGGCTTCGGATTGCCGGTGCCGTCGATCTGCCCCATCAGGTTGCGGGCGGTCATCGGCTTCGCGGTGGCGCCGGCCGAGCGGTTGAAGCCGTTCATCTGCCAGCGCACCCGGGCCGCGTCACCCGCGTCCTTCTGGACGGCGCGCAGGGCGTGGAAGGCGACGAGGGCGTCGTCGGCGCCGATCTGCACCCACAGGTCGCCCTCCGAACGGCGCGGGTCGAGCGCGTCGGAGGAGAAGGCGGGCAGCGGGTCCAGTTCGGCCGGACGCCGGGCCGTGAGCCCCGTCCGGTCGAAGAAGGTCCGGCCGAAGCCGAAGGTGACCGTGAGGGAGGAGGGGCCCGCGTCGAGCGCGACACCCGTGTCACCGGCCGGTGCCGCGCCCGCCATCAGCGCCTTCGCCGTCGCCGACCAGCGGCGCAGCAGGGCGGCGGCCTCCTTGCGGCCCGCGCCGGGGGCGAGGTCGAAGGCGACCAGGTGGCCGCGGGACTGGGAGGGGGTGGTGATGCCCGCCTGATGTTTCCCGTGAAACATCACCTCGGTCGCACCGACCGTGGACAGCGCGGGAGTGCCGCCGGGACCGCTCGCACCCCCGGAACCGCCGTCGGACACGGCGGCGGAGACGCCTGCTCCGCCGGCCGCGCCGATGACGAGTCCCGCGGCGCCCGCCGCGCCGACGGTGCCGAGCAGCCGCCGACGGGAGATCTCAAGGATGTCGTTGTCGCGCTCGGTCACGGGTCAGCCGATCTTCACGTTCTTCTCGATGGTGGTCTGGTCGATCTCGGAGGTACGGACGGTCACCTGGATCCGCCAGTCGCCGGGCATCGGGATCTGGACGCCGCTCGCGCTCCAGTGTCCGGTCTGGATGCGGTCGGGGGCGACGGGCAGCGGCCCGACGCCCTTCTCCTCCAGGGTGAGGGCGACCCTGATCTCGGGGACGTCGAGCGGCTTGCCGTTGGGGCGCTCGACGTAGAGGTGGAGCGCGTTGGCGCCGGTGCGGCCGGGGTCCAGGCTCAGCCGGACCACGCCCTGGCCCTCGGTGCCCCCGGTGTCGAAGGGCAGTCGGATGTCGACCGGGCGGTCGGGCACGGCGGCCGTTCCGGTGGTGGTGGCGCGGCCCGCCTCCTCCTCGGTGCGGCCCGGCTCGGTGGAGGTGAGGACGGTCGTGACGGCGAGCAGCACGACGGCGACGGCGGCCTCGGTGAGCACCGAGCGGCGCAGCCCGCTCCGCTCCGGGTCCGCGTCGCGCTCCCGCTTGCGGCGGGCGGTGGCGACGGCGGCCCGCTGCCGGGCGAGCTGCGCGGCCCGCTCGGGGTCGGGTTCCGCCCCGCCGCCGGTCTCCGGGGAGGCCTCGTCGGCGCCGGGTTCCCGGCCCGGATCATCGGCGTCCAGGTCCCCGGCGTCCAGGTCCCCCTCGGCCCGGTCCTCGTCCGTCGCCCCCGGGGCCGCGTCCGCGAGGCGGCGCGTCCAGCGGCGGGAGATCCAGGCGATGCCCACGAGCACGGCCATCAGCCCGATCTTGACCAGCAGCAGCTGCCCGTACCGGGTGCCGGTGAGCGCGGACCAGGAGCCGACCTGGCGCCAGGACTGGTAGACGCCGGTGGCCACCAGGACGGCCACCGAACCGAAGGCGACCTTCGAGAACCGCTCGACGGCCGCGCGTTCCACCGACGGCGCCCGGTGGAGCGCCACCAGCAGGACCGTGAGACCGCCGAGCCAGGCGGCGACCGCCAGGAGGTGCAGGATGTCGACCGGCATGGCGATCCCGGGCTGCAATCCGGTCGAGGCGTGCTCGGCCAGCGCCCACGTCCCCGCGATGCCGGCCGCGACGACCGTCCCGCCCAGACCGAGCCCGAAGGCCAGGTCCTTGCGCTCCTTCGGGTCCGTCCGCCGGGCATAGGCGCCGAAGAGGACGGCGACGAACAGGGCGGCCGCGCCGAGCAGCAGCAGCCGCGAGGTCAGGGCGGCGCCGGTCTTGGTCTCCAGGACCGCCTTCAGCCCGGCCAGGTCGAAGGCGTCGGCGAGGGCGCCGGAACCGGTGTACGGGTTGCGCAGCAGCAGCATGGCCAGGGTGGCGCCGGTCAGGGTCAGCCACCCCCGTACGACGGCCCGCTGCACCGGCCGGACACCCGCGCCGCGCGGCCAGCAGACCAGCACGAAGGCGCCGCCGCCGACGAGGACGGCGAAGCCGGCGTACGAGAGATAGCGCGCGATCCCGTACAGCACACCGACGAGCCCGCCGCCCGGGCTCCGCTCGGGCAGCGCGACCGAGGTCGCCGAGGGCGCCCCGACCGAGAACGTGAAGGCCCCGGCGATGGGGTGGCTGTCGGCGGAGACCGTCTGCCAGGCGACGGTGTACGTGCCGTCCGGGAGCCCGGCGCGCAGCGCCACCCCGTACCGGACGACGGCACCGCTGCACAGGTCGATGATCTCGCCGGTGTCGACGCGCCGGCCCGCCGGGTCGAGGACCCGGATCGAGTCGGCGCTCATGGCGACCTGTTCGGAGAAGGTGAGGTTGACCTCCTTGGGGGCGGTGGCGACCACCGCCCCGTCCTTCGGGTCGCTCCCCGTGAGCGCCGCGTGCGCGGAGGCGGGGGCGGCGCCGGCGAGGAGCGTGCCCAGGAGCGCGGCCGCGACGAGCAGCAGCCGGACCAGGGCGGTACCGAGGCGCGGGGCGGTGGTTGTCATCTCTGTGTCACTCCGTCAACGAGCTCAGTGCTGCCGCGGGTTGTGGTGGGGAGCCTCGACGGGGACCTCCACCTCGATCGGGTCGGACTTCTCGAAGTGGAGCTCGACACGGACCTTGTCGCCCTGCTTCGGCTTCGACTTCAGCTCCATGAACATGATGTGGTTGCCGCCGCGTTCGAGCGTGAGCTTCCCGTTCGCGGGGATGTCGAAGGACGGCACCTCCACCATCTTCTGGTTCTTGGTCTCGTGGATGGTGACGTCGTCCGAGAGCGGGCTGGTGACCGAGGTGAGCTTGTCCGCCGCGCCGCCGCTGTTGGTGATGGTGAGGAAACCGCCGGCCATGTCCGAGACCGGCTGCGGGATGAACGCCCCGCTGACCTGCAGCCGGGGTTCGTCCCCGCCGGAGGAGCAGCCGGTCAGCGCCACCGAGGCGGCGAGCGCGACGGTGGCGGCGACGGACAGGACGGTGGTGCGGCGGGTCACGGGTTCTCCCCCTTGATGAGCTTCGGCAGATCCTTGGCGTAGTCCTCGACGGTCGTGCCCTCGCCGTACAGGACGTAGCCCTGGTCGGTCTTCGGGGAGAACGCGATCACCTGGGCGCCGTGCATGGAGACGACCGTGCCGTCCTTCTCCTTCTTCGGCGGGTCGATGCCGATACCGATCTGGCGGGCACCCGCCTGGATCGCGGAGAAGTCACCGGTGAGCCCGACGAAGGAGGGGTCGCCGGCCGCGGGCAGCCACTTGGCCAGCTCGGCGGCGGTGTCCCGTTCCGGGTCGGTGGTGACGAAGACGACCTGGAGCTTCTCCTGGTCCGCCTTGGGGAGCTTCTTCTTGGCGACGGCGATGTTGCTCATCGTCAGCGGGCACACGTCGGGGCAGTGGGTGTAGCCGAAGTAGATGAGCGTCGGCTTGCCCTGGGTGCGCTCGCGGAGGTCGTACGTCTCGCCCTTGGTGTCGGTCAGGACGAGGTCGGGCTTGGTGAACGGGCGGTCGAGGACCGTGGCCGCCTTCGTGGTGGTGGTGCCCCCGGAGACCTGGGCGACCGCACCGGAGGGGGCGGGCTTGTCGTCCCCGCCGTTGAGGCCGACGGCGGCGGTGAGGCCGAGGGCGGCGACGATCGCGACGGCCGCGACGATCAGCGGGGTACGCCGCCCGGGGCGGGCCGTACCGCGCTGCTCACCACCGGACGTCGCGGGGGATGTCTTCTCTACGGACATGCTGTGTCTTTCCGAGTGCTGCGGATGAGGGGGCGGCCGTCAGGCCGAGCGGCGGCGTCCGGCGAGGACACCGAAGGCCACACCGGCGGCGCCGACCAGGATGCCGATGACGCCGAGGACCCGGGCCGTGGTGTCGCTGGAGGAGGCGGTCTTCTCGTCCGCCGCGTCGGCGTGGCTGTCCTTGGTGCCGGCGTCCGTGCCGGACGCCGAGGCCGAGGGGGCGGGAGCGGTGGTGGCCGCGCCGCCGTGGTGGTCGCCGGAGGCCGGGGCGAGCTTCAGGACCGGGGCCGGGAACTGCGGCTCCTCGGCGCCGTCCTTCTGCTCCTCGATCCAGCGCACGATCTCCTTGTTGTCGTACGTCTGGATGGCCTTCACGACGAGCCGGTCGGTGTTCTCCGGCAGCCGGCCGAGGGAGAGCGGGAACTGCTGGAACTGCCCGGGCCCGATCTTCGAACCGTCGGCGGTCCAGGTCACCTTGGAGACCGCCTCGTTGATCTTCTTGCCGTGCAGCTCCAGCGGCTTGTCGAGCTTCGTCCGGGTCACCTCCGCCTTCCAGCCCGGGACGGGCTGCGGCATGACCGAGGCGAGCGGGTGGTCGAGGGGGAAGTTGACCTCCACCTTCACGGTGGAGGCGTTGTCGCGCTCGTTGGGGACCTTGATGTTCACGGTCGCGTAGCCGCCCTGGGCGGCCTCGCCCTGCGGCTGCACACCGACGTGCGCGAAGGCGGTGCCGGACAGCAGCAGGACGGAGGCGGCGGCGGTGCCACCGGCGACGAGGACACGGGAAACGTTCATGGCGTAAGGACACTCCAGCTCGGAGGGGCGGAAGGGTGACCGGCACGCCGTGTCGCGCCACGGGACGATGTCCCGGGCGGGCCGCGGGCCGGTGGGCCCCGGCCGGGCGTGCGGACGGGCGCGGTCCCGCTCCGGACGAGCGGACCGCGTCAGGCTGCGAGGACGCAGTCGGCGTCCGGCGGGCCGCGGCGGATCACCGTGTGCTGGAGGGCCTCGGCCACCGGTGGCGGCGAGGTGTCGGAGGCGGTGCGGAGCCGGGGCCGCGGTCCGGTGCCGGGCGCGGCCGGCAGACCGGCGAGCAGGGCCCGTACGAGGCGGAGCGCGGCCCGCAGCGCGCGGACGGGCGCGCAGGCGGCGAGCTCCGTGGCGCCCTGCTCGGAGAGCCGGACCAGGCCCACGAGCGCCCGGTCGCCGCGGCGCAGGAGCCAGCCGGTCGCCAGGGCGGCGAGCAGGTGGCCGAGGAGCATGGGCAGGCTGGGCAGCAGTTCGGCGGCGGGCCCGGCCGTCGTGACGGCGGCGGCGCCCGGGTGGGCGTGGGCGGCGGCCGAGGTGGCGGCCGCCGGGTCCAGCCCGGCGTCCCGCACGATCCGGGCGGCCTCGGCGGGGCCGAGGGTCGCCGCGCTCGCCCCGCAGACCAGCTTGGCGGCCAGCCGTACGAGGGCGTCGTCGGCCTGCTCGCTCAGGGCGAGGTGCCGCTGGCCGGCGCCGAAGAGGACGTGGAGGCCGAGCTGCCCGCCCGCGAGCGCGCCCACGACGAAGCCGAGGGACCGCTCACGGCCGGTGAAGAGGAGGACGACCCCGAAGACGCCGAGGAAACCGGCGAGCAGGGACCACAGCGCGATGCCCGCGCAGGCGGCGAGCGCGTGCCCGAGCCCGGACAGCACGACGCAGACCGCGGCGAACACCGCGGCCCTCAGCAGCCGTGGAGCGAGCGGCGGGGCAGACATGGCGGGCCCATCATCGCACCACGGAGGTCACCGGCAGGAGGCAGGTCCGTAAGGTCGTACTTGGGGGACTTGCTCGACTTGCGGTGCTTGGGGGTGGCGGAGTGACCGGCCGGGTCCGCTCCCGCGCGGCCCGCCGTCATACACCGGCGTCCGGGCCGGTGCATCCGCCGAACGAGCGCTCTTGCCCTCACCGGGGGCTTACGGACCGGTGCGCAGGGCAATACGTATCGGTATGTCGAGCCGCTGCCGGGAGGCTGGAGCATGAGCATCTGGTGGTCACTCCATCTGCGGCGCGAGGCGGCGAGCGTGCCGCTCGCCCGCAGGCTCCTGATGGGCACGATGGAGACGGCGGGTGTCGATCCCGACGTGTCGTACGAACTGTCCGTCGCGCTCACCGAGGCCTGCGCCAACGCGGTCGAGCACGGCGGCGGCGGTACGGGGGCGGGCCGGGGCGCGGCCTCGGAGGCGTACCGGGTCACGGCCTATCTGGACGGCGAGACCTGCCGTATCGAGGTCGCCGATTCGGGCCCGGGTTTCCCGGGGGTCGGCCGCCGGCCGCTGGCGGGCTTTTCCGGAGCGAGTGATTCCGTGTCTGTCGGTCCGGAGTCCGCCCCTTGCGTGTCCACCGGTTCCGTATCTGCCGACGCGGCATCGGGCGGCTCCGCACCGGCCCTCGTCAAAACCGTGCTCGACGAACCCGTGCCGGGCGGCCCGTCCCTCGGTGCTCTCGCCGTCGCCGAGGCCGAGAGCGGGCGGGGCCTGCGCCTGATCGAGGAACTCGCGGACCACGTGCAGTTCGGCAACCGCTCGGGCCTCGGCGGAGCCGTGGTCAGCTTCGACAAGATCCTCAAATGGAAGGACAGCCCGTCCCTCCTCCTCGCCTGAACGCCGAAGCCCCCGCCGGAGGACCGGCGGGGGCTTCGGCGCGAGTGTCGACGATCAGCCCTTCAGGGCGGCCATCCACGCCTCGACCTCGTCGGACCGGCGCGGCAGCTGGGCCGACAGGTTCCGGTTGCCGTCCTCCGTGACGAGGATGTCGTCCTCGATCCGGACGCCGATGCCCCGGTACTCCTCCGGCACGGTCAGGTCGTCGGCCTGGAAGTAGAGCCCCGGCTCCACGGTCAGGCACATGCCCGGCTCCAGGGTGGTGTCGACGTACGCCTCGGTGCGCGCGGCGGCGCAGTCGTGGACGTCCATGCCGAGCATGTGACCGGTGCCGTGCAGGGTCCAGCGGCGCTGGAGACCGAGCTCCAGGACGCGGTCGACCGGACCCTCCACCAGACCCCACTCGACCAGCTTCTCGGCCAGCACGCGCTGGGCGGCGTCGTGGAAGTCGCGGTAGGCGGCGCCCGGCTTCACCGCGGCGATGCCCGCCTCCTGGGCCTCGTACACGGCGTCGTAGATCTTGCGCTGGATGTCGGTGTACCGGCCGTTGATCGGCAGGGTGCGCGTCACGTCGGCGGTGTACAGCTCGGTGGTCTCGACACCGGCGTCGAGGAGCAGCAGGTCGCCGGAGCGGACCGCGCCGTCGTTGCGGACCCAGTGGAGGGTGCAGGCGTGCGGGCCGGCGGCGGCGATGGTGCCGTAGCCGACGTCGTTGCCCTCGACGCGGGCGCGCAGGAAGAAGGTGCCCTCGATGTACCGCTCGCTGGTGGCCTCGGCCTTGTCGAGGACCTTGACGACGTCCTCGAACCCGCGGGCGGTGGCGGCGCAGGCCTTCTCCAGCTCGGCGATCTCGAAGTCGTCCTTGACGAGACGGGCCTCGGAGAGGAAGACGCGCAGTTCCTCGTCGCGCTCGGCGGTGACCTTGTCGACGAGGGCGCCCTCGATGCCGGCGTCGTGGCCGCGGACGACGCGGACCGGGCCGGTGGCCTCCTTCAGGCGCTCGGGCAGCTCGCGCACGTCCTTGGCCGGGATGCCGAGGAGCTGCTCGGCCTCGGTGAGGGAGTGACGGCGGCCGACCCACAGCTCGCCCTGGCCGTCCAGCCAGAACTCGCCGTTCTCGCGGTCGGAGCGGGGCAGCAGGTAGATCGTGGCCCGGTGGCCCGTCTTCACCGGCTCCAGGACGAGGACGCCGTCCTGCGTCTGGTCACCGGTGAGGTACGCGTACTCGGTGGAGGCGCGGAAGCTGTACTCGGTGTCGTTCGACCGGGTCTTGAGCTTGCCGGCGGGGATCACCAGGCGCTCGCCGGGGAAGCGGGCGGAGAGCGCGGCCCGGCGGGCGGCGGTCCGCTCGGCCTGGGGGATCGGGGTGAGGTCCCGCAGCTCGGTGTCGGCCCAGCCGGACTTCATGTTCTCGGCGAGCTCGTCGGAGACGCCCTGGTACAGGCCGTTCTTGCGCTGCTTGATCGGCTGGTCTTCGGTCTCTTCCGGGGTCTCCGGGGTGAGCTCCTCGGCCACGGGTCTGCCTCCTCCTGGTACGACACTGAACCCCCACCATCGTACGGTCGTGCGGAAGGGGTCCCCCAGGGCCGGAAGGCCCCCGACGGGCAGCGACCGCGCGTGTCCGCTGCGCTACGGGAGGGGCGCCGTACCGGCGGGCGGAGGGGAGCGGCGCGTGCGGGCGGGGCCGTCCCGTGGGCTCAGTCGAAGCGGGCCGCGAGCAGCACCACGTCCTCGTCGTCCGGCCCGCCGGAGCCCGCCGCGTACGTGTCCGGCCCGTCCGGCAGCAGGGTCCGCAGGATGTGGTCCACGACGGCGTCCGGGTCGGCCCGGTCCGCCCTCGGTACGCCCGCGGCCGCCGCGTGCAGCCGGGCGAAGGCCCGGTCCATGGCGTCGCCGGTGCGGCGCAGAAGCCCGTCGGTGTACAGCAGCACCGTTTCTCCTGGCGCGGGAGAAAGCTCGACGCTCGGCGCCTCCCAGCAGGAGAGCATCCCGAGCGGGGCGGAGAGCGAGGTCTCCACGAACGCGGTGCGGTGGTCCCCGATGATCAGCGGCGGGGCGTGCCCGGCCCCGGCGAGGACCAGCCGGCGCCGCGCCGGTTCCGCGTAGGCGAACAGCGCGGTCGCCGCACGCGCGGGCTCGGTGACCCGCATCAGCAGCTCCAGGTCGGAGAGGACGGCCACCGGGTCCTCGCCCTCCATGACCGCGTAGGCCCTCAGGGAGGCGCGCAGGCGCCCCATGGCCGCGAGCGCGCTCGGCCCGGAGCCGGTGACGGAACCCACGGCGAGCCCGAGGGCGCCCTCGGGCAGCGGCAGCGCGTCGTACCAGTGGCCGCCCCCGCGGGGACCGGTGCGGTGCCGGGCCGCGAGCCGGACGCCGGGGACGCGCGGGAGGCGGCTGGGGAGGAGTTCCTCGGCGACGGTGGTGACGTCGGCGCGGGCCCGTTCGACCTGGAGGAGGCGGGCGAGGTGCTCGGTGGCGAAGCGGGCGTAGAGGCCGATGAGGTGCCGCTGACGTTCGGTGGGTTCGGCGGGCTCGTCGTAGAGCCAGACGGCGGCGCCGAGCCGGCCCGCCTCCTCGGTGGCGAGCGGCAGGGCGTAACTGGCGGCGTAACCGAGCCGGGCGGCGACCTCCCGGTGGCGCGGGTCGAGGCCCGACTCCGTACGGACGTCGGGAACGGCGATCGGGTCGGGCACGGGCCGGTGGCGACCACGGCGCCCACCGGCCCCCTCGGCTCCTCCCGGCCCTTCGCGCCCCTGGATTCCTTCGAGTCCTTCGAGTCCTTCGAGTCCTTCGAGTCCTTCGAGGAGGCGTCCGTAACTGGTGACGTGCCGCGGGAGGGTCTCGATGGTGCCGAGGTCGGCGTGGGCGAGGCCGAGGCCGATGGTGGTGGCGGGGCCGAGGCCGTCGGCGGGTTCGAGGACGGCCATGCCCCGGCGGGCGCCGACGAGGGCGGCGCCGGCGGTGAGCAGTTCGCGCAGGGCCCGGTCGAGGGAGGCGGTCCTGATGAGGCGCTCGGTGAGTTCGTGGAGGGTGGTGAGGTCGGAGACCCAGGCGGCCAGGCGGTCCTGGATCAGCAGGCCGGGGGCGGGGGCCGTCGGCCCGTCGGCCCGGTCGGGGGCGGCCCGGGAGGCCGCATCCGAGGGACGGTCACGGCCGGTGGACGCGGCCGTGGGGGGCGCCCCGGGGAGGGGGGCCGTAGTGTGCGGGGGAGCGGGAATCGTTGAATCGATTCCGGCCACTTTCGGCACGTGTGGGGTGCTCATCTCGGTCGGCTTTCCGACCGGTGCGTTTGACGCCATAGCATCGCAAACCCCCAGGTGATTCTGCTGATTCTGCGCCGCTCGATGTCTCCACATGTACACGCACCCGTGGAGCGATGTCCAGCATTGTCCCCATGGGACTTGTGGTGTCCGTGAGGTTGTGCAGAGGGGTTGAACTGGCGGCGAACTTGGCCGAAAATTGCCCCCGGTGTGCACCTTTTGCGGTCGACTGGCGTCGTTTCACAGCGCGTCATCCCGAACGTCCTGGGTACGTAATCGGTGACAGGCAGGGGCAGTTGAAGGTGCCCCGGAGCGAGATGCGGAACCCCGGCGTCCAGTACGCCGCAGGCCGCGGTCCGTCACCGAGTGGCGGGGAACTGTTCCGAACCGGGTGCGTCCCGGCTCCGACCGGCTTCGGTCCGGCCGGCCCCGCCCCGACGCGGGGCGGCGCACCGCCGTCCTTGTACGCGCTGATACGCACGGTGAAGTGATCTGCACGTGTTGTGATGTGGATTCGGCGTTCAACGGAAAGGAACGAGCGCTCATGCGCGAGATCCTCGGAAGGCGACGCAGGCTCCGGTTCCGGCGCAAGGGGAGGACCGCCCGGCTCGACGCCGCGGTCACCTTCGCGGTCGAGTGGGACTGGCCCGTCCTGCCGGGCGTGGGACTGAGCTCGACGACGACCCGTACGACCGCGGGCGCGGTGTGCGCCTGCCCCGACCCCTCCTGCGCGGTGCCCGGCGCGCACCCCTACGACCCCGGGCTCCTCGCGGCAACCACCGACGAGCGGATGATCCGCTGGTGGTGGACCCGCCGCCCGGAGGCCCCGGTGGTCCTCGCCACCGGGGGCCGCGCGCCCTGCGCGGTGAGCCTCCCGGCCGCGGCGGGCGCGCGGGCGCTCGACGCGCTCGACGCGATGGGGATCCGGCTCGGCCCGGTGGTGGCGACCCCGACCCGGTGGTCGATCCTCGTCGCCCCGTACGGCCTCGAACGGCTCGGCGAGCTGCTCCACGCGAAGGACAGCGTGCCGAGCTCGCTGCGGTTCCACGGGGAGGGCGGCTATCTGCTGCTCCCGCCCTCGGTCGCCGGGACCGGGCAGGTGTGCTGGGAGCGGGCCCCGCTCGCCGGATCGGCGCGGCCGTGGCTGCCCGACGTGGAGGCGGTGGTCGACGCCCTGGTCGAGGCCAGCACCAGCGCGCCGGACGGCGGCAGCCGCCTCGCGTACTGACCCCACCCCGGGCCTTGTCCTCCTGCCTCGTCCACCTTCCTGTTCTCGTCACCTGGTCCTCATCACCTGGTCCTCACCTCTCGGACCGCTCTCCGGGAGGCTTCGCCGACGTCCGGGACCTTCCTCCCGGTCCTTCCTCCGGTCCGCCGCCGTTCACCCGAACGGGTGCGGTGGGGCCCGGCGCGTACGGGAAACGGGTGTGCGGCCCGCCGGATGTCCGGCGGGCCCCGCTATGTTCGCCCCACCGTCCGGGATCCCCAGCCGCCGTACGACTCCAGGAGCAGGTGGACCTCATGCGTCCGGTGAACCTCCGATGAACCTCCGTGGGGCCGTGCTCGCGGCCGTCGTCATCGCCGCCGTCCTGCTCCCCGTCGCCGCTTCGGCGGGCGGCACCGGGACGGGGGAGGGCGCGGGAACGCCGGGTACGGACGCCACCGCGCCGCCCGGGGATCTGGCGGGCGGCCCGGGCCCCGGCTCCGGGTCCCGTACCGCCGGGCACGCGCCGGCCGGGCCGGTCCCGAACCGCACCCCCGCCGCCCCGCCCGCCCCCGCATCCGGTGATCCCGCACCCGGCGGCTCCGCGTCCGCCGGCGTACCCGAGCGGGTCGCGCGATGCGGGCCGGAACTCGCCTCTCCGGAGGGCATCGAGGCGCAGACCTGTGTCCTCGCGGAGGGCGCCGACACCTGGGGCCGTACGTACTACCGCAACGCCACGGGCCGGGAACTCGACGCGTATCTCACGCTCATGGCACCCGGAGGGCGGACCGTTCAGGTCCGCTGCCGCGTCGCGGCGCAGGACGAACCCGGGCGCTGCGAAACGCCCCAGGAACGTGGTGGCGACGGGCTCACGGCCTATACGGCGGTGGCGGAATTCGCGGGTGCGGAGGAGAAGGGCGCAGGCGCGGAGGGAAGTGGTCCGCTTCTGTTGCGCGCGGGCGGCAACACGGCGGAGGGCGAAGGAAGTTGAGCGTCGAACACCTCCGGGCGGGCGGAGGCGGACATGGAAACGCCCGGTCGCTGGCGACGGGGGATGCACCAGCGACCGGGCTTCCAGAACGGTAACAAGAGATCTGCTGTTCGCAAATTCGATCTCGGTTATTCGGACAGGGATTTACCCGCCCGTAGGCCGGGTTGTGGTGGAAGTCACCGACCGGTCGGTCTGCCGGTGACTCATACCACCCGGGGTATCAGCTGAGAGTCACCTGACGGTTCGTGAGGCCGCCGCGTGCACGCCGCTCCTCCGCCGTGAGCGGGGCGTTCGAGGCGAGCGCCCCGGCGAGCCGCTCGGCGAACTCGGCGGCCGGCTTCTCGCACTCCTCGGCCGTCATCGAGGTCGGCAGGTCCCACACCGGAACCATCAGGCCGTGGGCGCGGAACGACCCCACGAGGCGGGTGTCCTGGCCGAGGCCGGTCTCCCCGGCGGCCTGGAGGCGGGCGAGCGCGTCGAGGAGCTCCTCCTCGGGGTGCGGCATGACCCAGCGCAGGTGGTTCTTGTCCGGGGTCTCGCACCAGTACGCGGCGTCCACGCCCGTGAGCTTGACGGTCGGGATCGCGGCGGCGTTGGCCCGCTCCAGCGAGGCCGCGACCTCCGGGTCGGCACCGTCGGCCGACTGCGGGACCCAGAACTCGAAGCCCGGGTGGACCTCCGGCGCGAACGCGCCCTCGGGGTCGAGCAGATCCTGCAGGCGCGGGCCCTCGGCCGGCACCCGGCGCGGCGGGACCGGGTTGCCCGGCTCGGTCTCCAGGGCGCGCTGGAGCGTGTCGGCCATGTCGCGCGCCAGGTCACCGGAGGAGGACTCGTTCTGCAGGCCCAGCAGGACCGAGCCGTCGTCGCGGCGGAGCGCCGGCCAGGCCATCGGCAGCACGGTCGCGAGCGTCACCGACGGCACGCCCTCGGGCAGCCCGCCCTTCAGGGTGAGCGGCACGGTGGCGGCGGGCACGAGTTCGCGCAGGGCCACCCAGTCGCACTCGCCGGGCAGGCCCTCGAAGGGGCGCTGGACGTGCTCGGTGACGGCGTGCGCGGCCTCCCGGCCGTGACACGCCTTGTAGCGGCGGCCCGAACCGCACGGGCACGGCTCGCGCGCGCCGACGACGGGGATCTCCCCGCTCGTGACCTGTGCCTGGCCGGTCTTGCCGGCCTTTCCGGCCTTCGTCTGGGGGCGCTTCTTGGCCATGGTGGGGCTGTCTCCCGATCGCGGCGGTGCTGTGTCGGGCGCGAGCCTAGCCGCCCCGGCCGCCGGGACCCCTCATCCGGGCCGTCGCCCGGCCCGTACGCGTACGCCTCCCCCGCTTCCGGCCGGGGCGGGCCCGGCCGGAAGCGGGGGAGGGAGCGGTCGCTCAGTCCAGGTCGTCGTACGCGTCCAGGAAGCCGAGGGCGGGGCCGCCGCCGACGACCCGGGTCGCGAAGTCCTCACGGCGGTGTCCTTCGGTGACCACCGCCCAGACGGTGACCTCACCGGTGGCGCTGTCGCGTACGCCCCAGTCCTGGGCGAGGGCCCCGATGATGTTCAGCCCGCGGCCGCCGTGCGCGGTGACCGAGGGCTTCGAGGGAACGGGCCGTGTGGGACCACCGCCGTCCGTCACCTCGACGATCAGACCGCCCGACGGATCGAGCCGCCAGGCCGCGAGGACGTCCCCGTCGCCCCGGTCCCCCCGGCCCAGTGGTCTGCCGTGCCGGCAGGCATTGCTGAGGAGTTCGGAAAGGATCAGTACCGCGTCGTCGACGACCGTTTCGGACACCCCGCTGCGGTACAGCTCGTCCCGCATCCGGTGCCGTGCCTCACCCACGCCCGCAGGGCCATGGGGTACGGCCATGCTCGACGACGTGGGCACCTCCTGTGCCACCACCAACGCCACCCCCGAGACCTCCTTTGCCCCACGCCACGGTGTGGATGCCCCAATGGCATGGGCCGGAAACCGACTGTTCCGCGTGTGATGAGGCACTCGTGACGATCGCGTACGCGCCGAACGCGCCGGTGCACTCCCCGCAAGCCCTGGGGCGGGTGGGGCCGAGGGGTACGGGAGAGGCGGTACGGCCCCGGCGGAGGCGCCTCCCGTTCACGGCGTGTCGGGCCCCCGCCCACGGACGAACGGGCTTCGGCTCGGCCCCGGCTCACGGCGGGGTCGGGTTTCGGCTCGGGCCCCGGCTCACGGCGGGGTCGGGTTTCGGCTCGGGCCCCGGCTCACGGCGGGGTCGGGTTTCGGCTCAGGCCCCGGCCGGGTCCCGGCCCAGGCTCCTCCGGCCGGATCTCGGCTCAGGCCAGGGAGGGCCCGCGGCTTCCGTCCCGGCCGAGTTGGGCGAGGACCTGCTTGGGGCGGTTGGTGATGATGGCGTCGACACCGAGCCGGAGACACAGTTCCACGTCCTCGGGCTCGTCCACCGTCCACACGTGCACCTGGTGACCGGCCTTCTGGAGGCGGATGATCACCGCGGGGTGGTGCCGGACGATCCGGATGGAGGGCCCCGCGATCCGCGCGCCCGCCGGGAGGCGCCCGTCGCGCAGCCGGGGGGAGACGAACTGCGAGAGCGAGACCGTCGGCAGGGTCGGCGAGGCCGCGGCGATCCGGTGGAGCGAGCGGGGCGAGAAGCTCATGACCCGGACCGGCGAGTCGTCGGCGGAGTCCGGCGCGTCCAGCCCGAACCGCTTCAGGAGCTGGAGCAGCCGCTCCTCGACCTGGCCCGCCCAGCGGGTGGGGTGCTTGGTCTCGATGGCGAGCTCGACCCGGCGTCCGGCGTCGGAGACCAGCTCCAGGAGGCGCTCGAGGGTCAGGACGGAGGTGTAGCCGGGGTCGCCCCAGTCAGGGCTCTCGCCGACCTCGTCGCGTTCCTTCCAGGCGCCGAAGTCGAGCGCCGCGAGGTCGGCGAGTTCGAGGCCGGAGACGGCGCCGCGGCCGTTGGACGTGCGGTTGACGCGCCGGTCGTGGACGCAGACGAGGTGGCCGTCGGCGGTGAGCCGGACGTCGCACTCCAGGGCGTCGGCGCCGTCCTCGATCGCCTTCACATAGGCGGCCAGGGTGTGTTCCGGTGCGTCCTCGGACGCCCCGCGGTGGGCGACGACCTGGACGGGGGCGCGGTTCGGTTGCTGCCGTGCGTGAGTCACCGCGTCATGGTGCCATTGGCGGAGCGACCGGAGAGGGAGACGCCCGTTCTGTCCGTATATAAAGGAGGGAGCGTGGATGCACAGCTCCGGCTTACGGCGGTCTGACGTGTCGTGGGAAAAGCTGGGCACACGATCCCTGGCACCTGCCCGGAGCACCGAGCGCACCGGGCACCCCCCACCCCGTACCCGCACACCAGCGCCACCGAGGAGAGCGAGCTGTGAGCACCGAGAACGAGGGCACGCCGGTCCCGGCGGACGACTCGACCGCCCCGTCCGCCGCTCCCGCCCCGCCGCCCGCGCCCTCCGCGCCCCCCACACCCCCGCCCGCGCCCCCCGCCGCACCGCCCGCGCACGCCGGTGGCGGCGCGGTGCCGCCGGTGCCCCCGGGCGGACCCGCCGCGCCCGGGTCCGGCTGGCCGCCGCCCCCGCCCGCCGTTCCGGCCTGGGGTGAGCCGCACCCGTCCCCGTACCCGGCGCCCGCCGCGCCCCGCAGAAAGGCCGGCGGCCTCGTCGCCGCGGTCCTGGCCGCGGCGCTCGTCGCGGGCGGTGTCGGCGGCGGGATCGGATACTGGGCCGCCCAGCGCGGCGACGACGGCACCCGCTCCACGACGGTCTCCTCGGGCGAGGCACCGGCCTCCTTCAAGCGCGAGCCGGGCACGGTCGCGGCCGTCGCCGCGAAGGCCCTGCCGAGCGTGGTCACCATCCAGGCCAAGTCGGGTGGCGGCCAGGGCGAGGGCGGTACGGGCACCGGCTTCGTGTACGACAAGGAAGGCCACATCGTCACCAACAACCACGTGGTGGCCTCGGCGGCGGAGGGCGGCGAACTCTCCGTGACCTTCTCCGACGGCCGGGCCCACGACGCGGAGGTCGTCGGCCGCGCCGAGGGGTACGACGTGGCCGTGCTGAAGCTCAAGAGCGCCCCGGACGGCCTGAAGCCGCTGCCGCTGGGCGACTCCGACAAGGTGGCGGTCGGCGACTCGACGATCGCCATCGGCGCGCCGTTCGGGCTCTCCAACACGGTCACCACCGGCATCATCAGCGCCAAGAACCGCCCGGTCGCCTCGGGTGACGGCTCCGGCGGCGGCAACTCGTACATGAGCGCCCTCCAGACGGACGCCTCCATCAACCCGGGCAACTCCGGAGGCCCGCTGCTGGACGCGAGCGGCGCCGTGATCGGCATCAACTCGGCCATCCAGTCCACCGGCAACGGCTTCGGCCAGTCCCAGGCGGGCTCGATCGGCCTGGGCTTCGCGATCCCGGTCAACCAGGCCAGGAACGTGGCCGAGCAGCTGATCAAGACCGGTGAGCCGGTCTACCCGGTCATCGGAGCCACGGTGAACATGGCCGGCCGAGGCGACGGCGCCATGATCGCCGCCCAGGGCAGCGGCGGCACGACCTCCGTCACCCCGGGCGGCCCCGCGGCGAAGGCGGGTCTGAAGCCGGGCGACGTCATCACCGGCTTCGGAGGCCGCACGATCGACAGCGGCCCGACCCTCATCAGCGAGATCTGGACGCACAAGCCCGGCGACTCGGTCGAGATCACCTACGAACGCGACGGCAAGACCGCCAAGACCACGGTGACCCTCGGCCAGCGCACCGGCGACAGCTGACCCCCGCTCCCTCCACCCGTCCCCGCCCCGCCCCCACCGCCCAGCCGGTACGCTGTACCCGCTCCGCCCCTGGTGAGGCGGCGGGGCGAGGTGGGTTGCCCGAGCGGCCTAAGGGAACGGTCTTGAAAACCGTCGAGGCAGCGATGTCTCCGTGGGTTCAAATCCCACACCCACCGCACGTGAACGGCCCCTGACCAGGCACAGCGGTCGGGGGCCGTCCGGTCGTCCGGGCTCCCTGGATCCCTGCCGCCCCCGTCCGGCGGGGCACGGGAGGGCACGGTCACCCGTCGCCTGGACGGGGTGCCGTGAGGTCCACCCAGATCCATGGCGCGCGGTGCCAGGCGCGCACGTCGCCGACGACGAGGTCGACGGTCGCCCCCACGGGCGGCAACTCCCGGACCAGGCGCCGCACTCCGGGCTCATCGCCCCGGCGTATCACGTCCAGCGAGGCACCCACGGGCTCGTACCCGGGGAGCTCGGCGGTGAGCCCCCACGGCTGGTGACCGGTGATGGTCGCCCGGACCGTCTCGCCCGCATGGAGCTCACCGAGGGAGCGCTTCGCTTCGTCTGCCATGGCGGCATCATCCCTTCCCCGCCCCGCCACTTGCCCCGCCGGACGACGGCAGCGGTACGCGCCGGTGACACCGACCGGCCCCCGGAGCCAGCGGCCCGGGGCGCGCCCGTGCGGTCGTCCGGGGCAGCGGATGCGGGATCGGCGTGGGGCCGGGATGCTGGAAGGGCCTGGAACCGCGCAAGGAGGGCCAGATGTCTGTGTTCGACAAGCTCAAGGGCATGCTCAAGGGCCACGAGGATCAGGCCGGCAAGGCCGTCGACAAGGCGGGTGACGCGGTCGACGCCCGGACCCGGAGCAAGTACAGCCGTCATGTCGACACGGCCCAGTCGCAGCTGAAGCAGCGCCTGGGTGACGGCGGCACCGAGCCGGGGCAGACTCCGCCGCCCCCGGAGACGCCGCCCCGCCAGTGAGGCGGCGTACGCCCCAGGGAGAGAACGGCGGTGGCCCCGCATCCGCGGACGAGCGGGTGCGGGGCCACACCCGTGAGGCCGTACGGTGGCGGGCACACGTACCGGCGAACGACCGGGGAAGGGGTGGCGGAGTGCGGATCGTGCTCGTCCAGGGAGACATCACCACCGAGGCAGTGGACGCGGTGGTCAACGCGGCGAACTCCTCGCTGCTCGGCGGCGGAGGCGTGGACGGGGCCATCCACCGCCGGGGCGGCCCGGAGATCCTCGCCGCCTGCCAGGACCTGCGCCGTTCCCACCACGGCAGGGGTCTGCCGACCGGACAGGCCGTGGCGACGACGGCCGGCCGCCTCCCGGCCCGCCATGTGATCCACACGGTCGGCCCGGTGTGGTCGCGGGACGAGGACCGCTCGGCCCTCCTCGCCTCCTGCTACCGCGCGTCGCTCCGTGTCGCGGACGAGTTGGGCGCGCGTACGGTCGCGTTCCCGGCGATCTCCACCGGCGTCTACGGCTGGCCGATGGACGACGGCGCCCGGATCGCGGTGGAGACGGTACGGTCGGCCGCGACCGGGGTGGAGGAGGTGCGGTTCGTGCTGTTCGGCGCGGAGGCGTACGCCGCGTTCGAAGCCGCTCTCACCGGCTCCGGCGCGGAGGGCTGACGGAGAACCCGGGGTCACCGCGCCGATGCGGTGACCCTGAGCCGGGCAGGGGGGCGGCTCCACCCAGAGGAGGTGGAGACATCCCCACTCCTCCGACCTGAGGGGGACCGCGGTTCGGGACCTGGGGCCGATCCGCCGCACACCCCGCCGCTCCTAGCGTGGAGCCATGACTCCGCCACCCCCTGGCCCCGTCTGCGCCGGCGCCTCCACAGTCGCGACCGGCCCGGCGCCGTATCCGTCCTTCACCTCGTACGTGAGGGCGCGCGGGCCCGTGCTGCTGCGCACCGCCCGCTCCCTCACCGCCAACCCGTGCGACGCCGAGGACCTCCTCCAGACGGCACTCACCAAGACCTTCGTCGCCTGGGAGCGCATCGAGGACCACCGCGCCCTCGACGGGTACGTCCGCCGGGCGCTGCTGAACACCCGTACCTCGCAGTGGCGCAAGCGCAAGGTCGACGAGTTCGCCTGCGAGGACCTGCCGGAGCCCGCCGGCCTCCCCGTCCCCGACCCGGCCGAGCGCCAGGTGCTCCACGACGCGATGTGGCGGGCGGTGATGAGGCTTCCCGAGCGGCAGCGCCAGATGGTCGTCCTGCGGTACTACGAGGACCTCAGCGAGGCGCAGACGGCCGAGGTGCTCGGGGTGTCGGTCGGCACGGTCAAGAGCGCCGTCTCCCGCGCCCTGGGCAAACTCCGTGAGGACCCGGAGCTGGTACCCGTACGGTGAGCGCCGGCCACCCCCGGAGGGCCGGCCGTGGACATCCGCCAGTCATCACTGGCAATCTCCGTACTCCCGGGTAGTGACATACCGCTCGGTATGTGCGCAGAATCTCCACACCCTTTCTGCCACGTAGCGCCCACCGGGAGGACGCCCCGTGTACAGCACCATGCAGGACGTACAGCTCAACATCAGCCGCCTCCTCGAGCACGGCCGGCGGGTCCACGGTGGCTCCACCGTCACGACCTGGACCGGTGAGGCGGAGCCGCACCGCCGCACCTTCGCCGAGATCGGCGACCGTGCCGCGCAGCTCGCGAACGCCCTGCGCGACGAACTCGGCATCGAACCGGGGGACGTCACGGCGACCCTCATGTGGAACAACGCCGAGCACGTCGAGGCGTACTTCGCGATCCCCTCCATGGGCGCCGTCCTGCACACCCTCAACCTGCGCCTTCCCCCCGAGCAGCTGGTGTGGATCGTCAACCACGCCGCCGACCGCGTGGTCCTCGTCAACGGTTCGCTGCTGCCGCTCCTCGCCCCGCTGCTGCCGCACCTGCCGACGGTCGAGCACATCGTGGTCGCGGGCCCGGGCGACCGGTCGCTCCTGGACGGCGTCGCCCCGCGCGTCCACGAGTACGAGGAGCTGATCGCCGGCCGCCCCACCACGTACCCCTGGCCGGAACTGGACGAGCGCACCGCCGCCGCCATGTGCTACACCTCCGGCACCACGGGCGACCCCAAGGGCGTCGTCTACTCCCACCGTTCCATCTACCTGCACTCCATGCAGGTGAACATGGCCGAGTCGATGGCCCTCACCGACCGGGACACGACCCTCGTCGTGGTCCCGCAGTTCCACGTGAACGCCTGGGGCCTGCCGCACGCCACCTTCATGACCGGCGTCAACATGCTCATGCCGGACCGGTTCCTGCAGCCGGCCCCGCTCGCCGAGATGATCGAGCGCGAGCGCCCGACCCACGCCGCGGCCGTCCCCACCATCTGGCAGGGCCTGCTGGCCGAGGTCACCGCGAACCCGCGGGACCTCTCCTCGATGACCCACGTCACCATCGGCGGCGCCGCCTGTCCGCCCGCGCTCATGGAGGCGTACGACAAGCTCGGCGTACGGCTCTGCCACGCCTGGGGCATGACGGAGACCTCCCCGCTCGGCACGATGTCCCACCCGCCGGCCGGGCTGGGCGCCGAGGAGGAGTGGCCGTACCGCGTCACCCAGGGCCGGTTCCCGGCGAGCGTCGAGGCACGGCTCGTCGGCCCGGCCGGTGACCACCTCCCCTGGGACGGTGCGTCGGCCGGTGAGCTGGAGGTGCGCGGCACCTGGATCGCGGGCTCCTACTTCGGCGGGGCCGACGGCGAGGCGTTCCGCCCCGAGGACAAGTTCAGCGAGGACGGCTGGCTCAAGACCGGGGACGTCGGCATCATCAGCCCCGACGGCTACCTGACCCTGACCGACCGCGCCAAGGACGTCATCAAGTCCGGCGGCGAGTGGATCTCCAGCGTCGAACTGGAGAACGCGCTCATGGCCCACCCGGAGGTCGCCGAGGCGGCCGTCGTGGCCGTGCCGGACGACAGGTGGGGCGAGCGCCCGCTCGCCACCGTCGTCCTCAAGGAGGGGGCGACGGCCGACTACGAGACGCTGAAGACCTTCCTCGCCACCGAGGGCGGCATCGCGAAGTGGCAGCTCCCGGAGCGCTGGGCGGTCGTGCCCGCGGTCCCGAAGACGAGCGTCGGCAAGTTCGACAAGAAGGTCATCCGCAGGCAGTACGCGGAGGGCGAGCTGGACGTCACCCAGCTGTAGCCGGCAGCCTGCTGTCGGCCGGGGCAGGGGGTGAACCCCTGCCCCGCCTCGCCTAGTTGGTGCCGATCTTCGCGAGCAGGTCGACGATCCGGGCCTGCACCTCGGCGCTGGTGGACCGCTCGGCGAGGAAGAGGACCGTCTCGCCCGACGTGAGCTTCGGCAGCTCGTCCTCCTCCAGGTCGGCGGAGGTGTAGACGACGAGCGGGGTGCGGTTGAGCTGCCCGTTCGCCCGGAGCCAGTCGATGATCCCGGCCCGGCGGCGGCGCACCTGCATCAGGTCCATCACCACCAGGTTCGGCCGCACCTCCGCGGCGAGCGCGACGGCCTCGCTGTCGGTCGCCGCCCGCTCCACGAGCATCCCCCGCCGCTCCAGGGTCGCGGCGAGCGCCTCCGCGATGTGCTCGTTCTCCTCGATGAGCAGAACCCGGGACGGGTGCTGCTCGCTGTCGCGCGGGGCGAGCGCCTTGAGGAGGACGGCGGGGTCGGCGCCGTACGCCGCCT
The DNA here is from genome assembly GCF_040302405.1 of Streptomyces sp. NPDC126503. Lineage (NCBI taxonomy): Bacteria > Bacillati > Actinomycetota > Actinomycetes > Kitasatosporales > Streptomycetaceae > Streptomyces > Streptomyces sp. NPDC126503. Next base: position 53,229 of record NZ_JBEORS010000029.1, on the reverse strand, counting down.
CCCGCGTCGCCTGGCCCAGTCCGGCCGCCAGGAGGACGGGGACCTCGGCGGCGACGGCGGCCTGGCGCAGCGACTGCAGCGCGGTCCGGGTGATCGGGCCGGTGAGCGGGTCGACGAACAGCGCGGCCGGGAAGGCGGCGATCTGCGCGTCTACCTCCTCCCGCGAGTGCACGATGACGGGCCGGTAACCGCGGTCGCTCAGCGCCTGCTGCGTCGCCACGTCCGGCGCGGGCCAGACGAGCAGCCGGCGCGGGTTGTCGAGCGGCTCCGGGGGCAGTTCGTCGTCCACGGGCCGCGGAGCGGGCCGGTTGGCGACCTCGACCGCGCCACCGGGGCCGTCCAGCGGCTCGGGGCCCTCGGCGGAGCCCTCGGCCGGCGCCTCTATGGCGTACGCGCGGCCCTCGGACACGGCGGGCGTGAGGCCGAGTTGCGGCTCCGGCTTGACCGCCGCGTCCTGCTGCGCCGCGGGCGCCGGGGGAACGGGCGACCCGGGACGGGCCGGTACGGGACCGGTGGCGCCGGGCTGGGCGGGAGCCGCCGGCACGGGCGCCGGCGGGTCGATCTCGGGCGGCGTGGCGAGCTTCCGCCGCCGCCCGGAGCCGTTGGCGGGCGTGGGCGTGGGCGTGGGCGTGGGCGTGGGTGTGGTGCCGGGTGCCGGGGCGGGCGGGGCGAAGGGAACGCCTTGCCCGAGCGTGCGGACGCTGAACGCCCGTCCCTGCGTGGACTCCTGGGGCATCGGCAGCTCGGGCGGCAGCGGTACGGATCCGGTGCCGGTCCCCGTACCGGTCGGGCCCGGCGGCTGCGGCTGCGCCGGGGCAGGCGGCGGCGCCACCGCCCGGCGGCGTCCACCGGCACCGGGTCCGGGCTGCGGCCGCGCGCCCGGCTCGTCCTGTGCCGGCGTCTGGGGTTGCGGCGGGGGCAGGGGAAGCGACCGCGGCGGCTGAGGCGCGGGCGCGACCCGGGGCTCCTGGGGCGCGTGGGTCACCTGGGCTGCGGGAGGCACCGGGGACGCCGGGGTCATCGGAGGCATCGGGTGCGGCTGCGGCGGGGTGTGATCGGCACCCGGGACGCCCCGTACCGCCTCGTGCTCCCGCGCACCGGGCGCCGGCGGAACGGGCCCGGCAGTCGGAACGGGCCCGGCGGGCGGGACCGGCGCGGCCGGGGGCACCGGGGCGGGCGGGACCGGCTGGGCGGCGGTCGGCGGCGTGACGGCGTCCCCGGGACCGGAAGAGGGTCCGGAGGGGCCGGCGGGGCCGGCGGGGTCGGCCGGGGGAGGGGTCCGGGGCGCGCGATCGGCGTCGGCGGGCGGCAGCGCGAACGGGGTACGGGGACCGGCCTCGGCCGCGGCCGCCCGCTCCTGCGCGGCGGCGAGCGCCCGGCGGCGCCGTCCGGTCGGCCGGGACTCCTCCCCGTCCGACGGCGCGGCGGAGGCCACGGCGGGCAGCGCCCGGGCGAGCGCGGGCGCGGAGGACTGCTCGGCCGAGACGCCCTGCGGCGGCACGGCGGCGCCGAGCGCGGCACGTCCCTGCGCCCCCTCGGCGGCGGTCACCACGGAGCCCTCGGCGGGGCGGCCGCGGCGCCGCCCGGTGGGCTCGGCGGGCGCGCCGGACGGGGGACCGGCGTTCTGCTGGGCGGGGATCAGGTCCCCGGCCCCGCCACGGGGCACGGAACCTGCCGGGTTCTCCTCCGTACGGGCGCGGCGGCGGCCACCGGCCCCTGGCTGGGGTTCGGCGCCCGTATCCGGCACGGGGCCCTCCAGGAACGCGTCCGTGGACGCGCGCCGGGCCCTGCGCCGACCGCCCCCGGAGGCCGTACCCCCGGAGGTCGTACCGCCGGACACCGTCCCACCCGTGCCGGTCGTGGCCGCGGTCGCGTCCGCCGGAACGGCGCCGGGGGCCGGGGCGCCGGAGGCGGGGGTCGCGTCCGTGCCCGCCCCCCTCGGCGGGGTGGCGGTGGCCTGCGCGGGCAGCGCCGGCGTACCGGGGACGTTGGGCTGGGGCTTCGGCTCGGTCGTGGGGACCGTGCCCCGGCCGGCGCCGAGCGGCACCTCCAGGACGTACGCGCCGCCACTGGTCCCCGGCACCTCGTGGGTCTGCACGACGCCGCCGTGCGCCGCCACGATGCCGCGGACGACAGGGCCGTGGACCGGGTCGCCGCCCGCGTACGGTCCGCGGACCTCGATCCGTACGACGTCCCCGCGCTGCGCGGCCGCCACGACGATCGTGGAGTCGGCCTGCGCGGCACCGGCCTGGCCGCCCGCCGCACGGGCCTGCCCGGTCGAGTCGACCCCGGCGACGTCCGCCACGAGGTGCGCCAGCGCGGTCGTGAGCCGGCCCGCGTCCACCTCGGCCTCGATCGGCGGGGCGTGCACGGCGAACTGGGCGCGCCCGGGACCGATGAGCTCCACGGCCGCGTCGATGCCGGCCGTCACGATCCGGTCGAGCAGCGCGACCCGCTTGTCGAGCGACTCGTCGCCCGCGTCGAGCCGCTGGTAGCCGAGGACGCTGTCCACCAGCGCCGTCATCCGGGAGTAGCCGGCGGCGAGGTGGTGCAGGACCTGGTTGGCCTCCGGCCAGAGCTGGCCGGCGTCGTCGGCGGCGAGCGCGCCCAGCTGCGTCCGCAGCTCCTCCAGCGGCCCGCGCAGCGACTCCTCGAGGACGGCCGTCAGCTGCGCGTGCCGGGCGGCGAGGGCCGCGTACCGCTCCTGCGCCTGCTCGCGCTCGGCCGCGTGCCGCTCGGCCCGGTCGGCGAGTTCGGTCGCGTGCCGCTCCGTCAGGTCGGCGATCTCGGCGGCGTGCGTGTCGACCAGTTCCTGGTACGGCCTGCGGTCGGTGAAGGTCATCACCGCGCCGACGAGCTGGTCACCGTCGCGCACCGGAGCGGTCGTCAGGTCGACCGGCACCCGCTCGCCGTTCTTCGCCCACAGCACCTGGCCGCGGACCCGGTGCTTCCGGCCGGACTTCAGCGTGTCGGCGAGCGGCGACTCCTCGTACGGGAAGGGCTCGCCGTCGGGCCGCTTGCTCAGGATCAGGGGGTGCAGCTCAGCGCCGCCGAGCTCACCGGCCCGGTAGCCGAGGATCTGCGCGAAGGCCGGGTTCACGAGGACGACCCGCCCGTCCGTGTCCGTACCGACGACGCCCTCGGAGGCGGCGCGCAGGATCATCTCCGTCTGCCGCTGCGAGCGGGCGAGCTCGGCCTCGGTGTCCAGGGTGCCGGTGAGGTCGCGGACCACGAGCATGAGCAGCTCGTCGCCGGTGTAGCCGCTGTAGGAGTCGTACGCCTCGCGGCCGTCCTCCAGGCTGGCGGAGGTCACCTCGACGGGGAACTCGCTGCCGTCCGTGCGCCGCGCCATCATCCGGGTCGGCTTGGTACGGCCGCGTTCGTCGGTGCCGTCGGGGCGGCGCATCGAGCCCGGGATGAGGCGCGAGTCGAAGGAGGGCAGCAGATCCAGGAGGCCGCGGCCGACGAGCGCCGTGCCGGGGGTCTCGAACATGCCGAGGGCGATGGTGTTGGCGTTGACGACCGTGCCGTTGCAGTTGACGAGCACGAGGCCGTCGGGCAGGGCGTCGAGTATGGCGGCGAGGCGAGCAGCGCCTCGGGATGGCCTGCTGCTCACGACGACGCTTCCTCCCTGACGCACTGCACTTGCCCGCAGCACTCGCTCGCTGCGTTTGCCCTACCGGCCGGCCGGCCCCATCTTGCCCCTCGGGCCGCAGCCTGTCACTGAGGGAGTCTAACGGCGACCGGCGGCCGGTCCCCCGGCCGCAACCTCACCGGATCTTCACCGGAACCCCGGTCCTCATCCCCGCACGGCGGGCAGGACGGGCTCCAGGTTCCGCCAGCGGTCGATCTCGCACCCGTCGGCGCGGGAGAAGCGGGCGTCGACCGAGCGGCCCCGCCAGGTGCCGGTCACGTGGGCGGTCGCGGACCCGCCGTACACCTGGGTGCAGAACCGGTTCTCGGGCACCGTGGCGAAGGGGTCCCCGCCCTGGCGCGCGAGGTGGTCGAGCCGCTCGCACGCGTTCTGGGCCGCCGGGTGGTTCCCGCCCGCCTTGATCGTCGCCTTCCCGCCCTTCCCGCCCTTGCTCTCGCAGGTCAGGTCGTACTTGCCGTCGGCCTCGGGGTGGCCGCTGTTGCTGACGGTCACGGTGAGGGAGTCGGCGGCCGGCGCGAGCAGGGGCAGCGGCAGGGGGCCGAGCCCGGCGGCCCCGACGGCGGAGGTGGCGAGGGTCGCGAGGACGAGACTGCGCAGCATGGGATCTCCTGGAGCACGGATGTACGGAGGGCACGGGATGCGCGTGCCCCCACCCCCACTAACGCTCCCGGAGGCGGAGCGTTGCGCAACCGGGGTGCGCCGGGTGGGGCTTTGCCCTCGGCCCCGGAGGACTAGTACGGTGAAAGCGATTGGTGACACCAGGCTCGCCTGTGTCATCATCTGCACGCACCATCCGCGTACGCGTGGGGTGCGAGGAGGCGTCGCCTAGTCCGGTCTATGGCGCCGCACTGCTAATGCGGTTTGGGTTTTAAAGCCCATCGAGGGTTCAAATCCCTCCGCCTCCGCCCTACCGAAGCCCCGGCCTCTCAGGCCGGGGCTTCTTCCGTTCCCGCCGGGGGGTGCCGGGGCGCATCGGCGGAAACCCCGTCCCGGACGCCCCGGCATGATCGCCCGCCCGTGTGTGACCCCGGTCTCTTTCACCCCTCCGGCCCCCTTCAGGACCCGGACCCGGCTGAGGCCCCCACCCCTCCGTCTTCACCCGGTCGAGGCGTTTGCGCAGGTCACAAGGGGTGGGCCGATCGGATTTCACATGGCGGCGGCAGTCATGTAATGTTCTTCCTGTCGCCGCGAGCGGGCCGAAAGGCCGGGGAGCGGAGGACAAGAAAAAAGAACAAGCACTCGTAGCTTAACGGATAGAGCATCTGACTACGGATCAGAAGGTTGCAGGTTCGAATCCTGCCGAGTGCACACAGGTCAAAGGCCCCGCCGGTTCGCCCGGCGGGGCCTTTGACATCAGCGGATGACATCAATGCCTAGATCGGCCGGGCCGACGATCCCATCAGACCGTCCGACTACAAGATCTTGTCGTTTGTGTCAGGCCCAAGTGCGTCATCCATCCGATCCGCCGCGGCGCGCAGCGTCGTCTGCATGACGTGGGCGTAGGTGTCCAGCGTCATCGTGATCGTGCTGTGCCCGAGCGTCTCCATGATGATCCGGGCGTCGACCCCCTGAGCGAGCAGGAGCGACGCGCAGGTGTGCCGGAGATCGTGCACGCGGACGCGGCGCACCTTGGCCTTCGCGCACAGGATCGTGAGCATGCGGTTCAGACTGCGCGGGTCGGTGGCCCGCCCGGTCGACGTGGTGAAGATGAGCCCGCTCGGCTGGTGGTCGAGCGGCTTCCACTTCGCGCCGGCCACCTTCCGCTCCTCGTCCTGCTTGGCCTTGTGGGCGTGAAGCGCGTCCACGCACCGCTTCGGGAGCGAAACCGTACGGATGGACCGGGCTGTCTTGGGCGTGCCGAAGAGGAGTTCCCGCTTGATCCTCTGAAGGTTCCGGCGCACCCGAAGTTGCCCGGCGGCCAAGTCGACGTCCGACCATGTGAGCCCGAGGACTTCCCCGCGTCGGAGCCCGGTCGAGACGAGCAGGAGCCAGAGAGCGTAGAGGCGGTGGTCGCGTGCGGCCCTGAGGAGCAGCCGGGCCTCCCCCGCGTCCAGGGGGCGCACCTCCTCACGCTGCACGGTAGGAGTCTCCACGATCTTGGCCACGTTGCGGGCGATCAGCTCCTCGCGCACTGCCTGCTGGAGGGCAGACCGGAGCACCGCGTGGACGTACTGCACGGTCCGTGCCGACGGCCGGCGCTCACAGCACTTCCGTACGGCGCAGCAATTGCGCTCCTCTTCGGGCCGGGCCGCGTCAACTCCGCGCATGCAGCACAGGCACCCCTCCTTGAACGCGGCGAGGAACAGGCGCACGTCGGTTGGGGAGAGCCGGTTGAGCCGCTTCTTCCCCAGCGCGGGCCGGATGTACAACCGGGACAGTCCCTCGTAACTGTTGAGCGTCGCGGGCTTCAGTCGCGTCGGAGCGATGACGGCGAGCCAGTAGGTCAGGTAGTCCCCGAACGGCATGGCCGACGTGGCGGCGGGGATGCCCTGCCGCGTCTTGCTCTGCATCTCGATGAGCTTGTCGTTCACCTCATCGCGGGTCTTGCCGTATACGAACTTTCGGGTCCGAGTCCCATCCGGCCGGAAGACGTACGCGGCAGCCTGATACCGGCCGTCCGAGCGCTTCGTGATGGTGCCTTCGCCGTTCGCGCGCCTCTTGGCCATCAGGCGGCCTCCTCAAGCTTGTTGCGCATGTACGTGTGCAGGGAGTCGAGAGGGATGCGGCGGGCGCGTCCCTCGGTGTAGCTGGGCAGGACGCCGGAGCGGATGAGGTCGTAGACCTTGCTGCGGCTGTACTTCAGGGCGGCCATGACTTCGGGGACGGTCACGGCGGTGTGGCTGGTCGGGATCGCGGTCGTCACGGTGGTGCCTCCTTGGTCTCGGGGGCGTCCCTCTGGAGAGTCCGCTACATGCGCTTCACCGCTACATCGCAGGTCAGCGGCGTGGTGGGTGTAGCGGGAAGGCTGGGTGTAGCGGCTACGGCACGTTCCGGGCCCGTCCGGGGGTGCTGGGCGGGCCCGGTCTGGCGGGTGTGCGTAGCCGCTACATCGGGGGTTCTCCGCTACGCGGAGATGGGCTCTGAGCTGGGCTGTAGCGGCTGTGACGCCTGTAGCGGCTGCTGGGAGGGGGGCGGGCAGTAGCGCTGCCAGGCGTCGTGGAGGTCGGTGGAGTAGTAGCCCTTGAGGACCCCGCCGCCGGTGCGGATGTTGCGGGAGGCGATGGGTTCGTTGTCGCCGTTCATGTACTCGGCGAGCATCCGGGACAGGCGGCGGGAGTCGAGCGGCTTGCCCTGGAGGTCGGCCCATGGGGCGTCGTCCAGGGCGTTGAGCCGGTCGAGGATGGCGATGGTGGGCAGGCGGTCGACGCCGACCATGACGTGATCGCGCAGGTCGGTCAGGAGCCGGATGCCGAGGGATCCTTTGTCGTCGGCCTGGGAGGCTTTGACGAGTTCGATGCAGGCGGCGCGGGCGCGCTCGGGCCAGTCGCCGCCGGCCGCGTCTGCGACGGCGAGGAGCGGTTCCCATACGTCGGCGGGTCGGTCGGTGACGCCTTCGGGCAGTTCGGGCCAGGCGTCGCTGACCTGCTCGCGGACCTGTTCGGCCCACAGGGCGAGGCGTTCACGCAGGGCGTTGCCCTCCTTCTCGTGGAGGCGCTGGCGGTAGGGCTCGACGCGTTCGTTTCGGGCGCGGCGGCGCATGCGGATGATGACGGAGCGGGTCAGGATCGTGTCGGGCAGGGATCCCAGACCGGCGACCGCGACGGCCGTGTACGAGGGGAAGGCCTGCACGGTCTGGTTGCCGCCGTCTCCGATGCACCGGTAGGTGACGCCGGAGCGGCGGTGGCCGGCGTTGAGGAATCCGCGCAGTTCCTCGTTGTCCCCGGCCTTGGGGCCGAACACGGTGTCGATCTCATCGAAGAGGATCGTGGGCCGCCCCTCGCCGCTGGATACGGCGCGGAAGAGGGCGGCGGCGGAGGCGTTGACCGCCACCATCGGCTTGGGCACCAGGGTCTCCACGATCTCCAGGGCGCGGGACTTGCCCGATCCGGGTTCGGGGGAGAGGAACGCCAGGCGCGGGGTGGAGTCGAACGCGTCGAGGAGGTGGGCGTGGGCGTCCCACAGTGCGACGGCGACGTACGCGGCTTCGCGGGGGAAGACGTTGAACCGGCGGTGGAAGCGCTCGACTTCAGCGAGCAGGGCGCCACCGTCGATGGGCTCGGGCATGCGGGTGTCCCTCCGTGCGGGAGCGGGAGTGTGGTGGGGGTGGCCGGCCGGGTGCGGGTCAGAGCCAGAAGGGACGCCTTCGGCGACGACCATTCCGGCGCCCACGGCGTCCGGCGGCGCCACGGGACCGGCGGCTGCAGGCCGGTCGGCGGCACGGGTGGGGCTTTTCAGGGGAGCGGGTTCGGGGCCGGTCATGCGGCGGCCGGCCGGGGGCGGGCCGTGCGGATGGACCAGTCCAGCGCACTGCGGATCGTGGCCCGACACTCGGCCGCGGGCAGTCCCGCCGCCTCCCCCGCTCCCTGAAAAGCCTCCTCCGCCACGTGCCGGGGGATGTCGCCCCACGCGACGAACCGCCCCACCGCCCGAGCAGAGGCGAGCAACTGCGCGTTCCGTCCGCCTTCCTGGGCCGCCGCGACGGCGGCGGTCTCGCGCTCCAGCGCCACTTCGGCCGCTCGGGACCCGCCGCCGAGGATGACGACCGGTGCCGGGGTGCGGACAGCCTCACGCGGGGCGGTGAGCGCCCGGTGGAGCCATTCGGGCAGCGGAGCCGGGGGGCGGCTGTCGAGGACTTCGTAGGCGCCGTTGTCGGTGACGCTGCCGGGGGCGACGACGTAGCCGCCCCAGCCCCGGGTGTCGATGTGCTTGCCGAGCCGTCCGGCGGTGTTGCCGAGCCGAGCCCCTTGGGGCTGGGTGAAGTACAGGTGCATGCCGCCACGGGCGGTCCGCACGCGGTGGGTGAGGGGGACGGCCTGCCCGGCGCGCTCGCAGAGCGCTTCAAAGGTTGTGACGCCGTCAGGCGTCCCTTTCTCGTCTGTCTCCTTGACCGTGTCCAGGTCCACGACGAGAAGCCCGGACGGCCCGGTGGCGATGCCAACGTTGTACGGCGCGTGCGTCCACGCGGCCACGAGCAGATCAGGATCCGTGGTCGCGCGCTGCTCCGGGGTGCGGTGCCCATCCGCGCACCGGCCGGTGCCGGGACAGGCACGCTCCCCGTGGCCGGCGGGCCGCTTGTCCCGGGGGCGGAGAGGGAAGACGTGCCAACCGCGCTCAGCGGCGGCGATGGCGTGGGCCAGAAGGTTCAGGCCGGGCATGTCGATGGACGGCAGATCGCTGCTCACGCGGCTACCTCCGCCCGGGCCAGGTGCAGCACGGCATCAAGGTGGTGTCCGGTCCGGGCGTCTCGCCGGATCGGGAGGGTATGGGTCATGCTGGGTGTCTCCAGTTCTGTGAGTAGTGCTGGTTGACGAGGGCGGCCCCGGTTCTTGGCGGAATGGGGGGCCGCCCTCGGCGTAGCTACGGGTGGGTGAGCCAGCGGTGGTACTGCTGGCGGACGTAGTGGCGGGGGTCGCAGATGACGGTGGCGCCGTCGATGTCCATGAGGTGGCGGGCCACGTGCTCGGCGTCAGCCTCGGTGGGGCTCCGCCGTCCGCGTGCTCGGGCGTTGAGGGCGTGGCGGTCGAGCAGGGCGGCCCAGCGGATCCAGAACTCCCGGTCGCCTTCGCCGTCGTAGTCCGGGTGGTCGACGTGCTCGGAGCACCACCGGGTCTCGCGGGCGATGCTCGGCGCCCCCGTATACGCCTGCTCGGGGGTAGGCCACTCGGGCTCCGGCGTGTGTTCGGCGGTGACGTACAGCCGGGCCCGGGTGCGGTCGCGGGTGGGTGCCTGCCGGACGGCCCCCGTGGTGAAGGCGGCGCCGAGCGTGGTGGTGATGCGGTCGGTTTCGGAGGGGTCGCAGATGATCCGGATCTCGAACACGAGCGGGGCTCCTCAGAGGTGTTGAGGCTTTGACGGTGGTGGGGTGTGGCCGTAAGCGGAATGGGTGATCTGCTTTTTTGGGGAGGCAGGAGCACCCCCCGCCGGGAGGGTCATGGAGGGGTTTTCGCAGGTCGGTGCGGGGTGCCTCCCCGCCTCCCTGGATGGGTGTTTGTGCTGATCAGTGCGGGGGAGGCGGGTGGGGGAGGGGTGTGGGGAGTTCTCCCCGCCTCCCCGGCCCGGACGCGTTCGCCTCCCCGCGTCAGATGACAGAAGCGGAATCGCCGGTGTCGCGGTTGGTGAGGGCGCGGTGCACGTGGTCGCGGTGGACGACCATGCGGCCGTTGGACTTCTTCGGCTCCTCGCCGGCGGCCTCCAGCACGCGCTTGAGGTCACCGTTCGTCCATGCGCCGTAGGTGCCCGGGGCGAGGACGGTGAGCTGCTTGAGGACGTCCTGGGTGAGCATCTTCGGCTCGTCGCCGATCGCGGCGGCGATGTCGGCGAGCGCGTCGCGCTCCTCCTCGTCGTCGGCCACGGCGGTGAGGGTGGTGACGCCGTCGCGCAGGGCCTTGGCACGGGCGGCGATCTGGGCGGCGGCGGTGTCGTCGATGTAGTGGGTGCGGACGGTGATGGAGGGCTGCCCGGCGGGGATCTTGATGCCGTCCGAGGCGACGACGACGGTGCCCTTGTCCAGGCCCTGGCGCAGCAGGTGCGGGGCGGCGCCGCCGTCGACGGCACTGTCGCCCAGGGCCATGCGGGACTGGGACTCGGTGCCCAGGACGAGGGAGGCGCGGGTGTGGGCGCCCTCGCGGACCAGCTTGGGCAGGTTCTGGTCGGTGGGGTCCTGGGTGCCCTGCCACAGCAGGACGTCCACCGCACGGCCCTGGTTGTGGATTTTCCGCGCGGCCATGAAGTACCGGCTCGTGGCCTTGGACCCGCCGTAGGGCCGCTTGTCCTCGCCGACCGCCGGGCACATGAACGCGACCTGCGCCTCATCGACAATGCAGATCAGCGGGGGGAACTTGGTGCCGGGCGGTGCCTGGACGCGGCGTTCCATCTCCGCGACAACATCCTCGATCATCTCGGTGGTGTCGATGACGTGATCGTCGGTGGGGCCCTGGATGAGGACGGCAGCGATGCCGTCGAACATGGCCCAGTCCCCCACGCCCTTGAGGTCGGCGATCCGGAACTCCACCCGCCGGTCCAGGGCGAGCCACAAGGCCAGCGCACGCAGGGCGGCGGTCTTGCCCTGGTTGGACTTGCCCGTGATGAGAAGGTGGCGCTGGTAGAGGCTGAGAGCCGCTTCGTCGCCGCGCAGGTCCTGGCCCCAGGGGGCGCGGCCCTTGGCGTAGTCGGCGGTCATCGTCTCGTCCAGGGCCAGCGGGGACGGGCCGATCGGCTCGTCCAGGGCGCCGGAGTCCGCGATCCACAGCCGGACCGTGCGGGCGGCCTCCGGGATCGTGATGAACACCTCGTGCTCGTGCCGGGACAGGTTCTCGGCGAGCTTCTTGCGCCGGGCCTGCACCTCGCTGGTGGAGACGCCGGAGGGGAGGGTGACGTCGACCTCGACGCCGCATCCGGCGATCCGGATCGGCCCGAGCATCGCCGCACCTGCGTCGCCCATTTCCTTGATGGCCTTGCGCAGTGGGGCGATGCCGAGGTCCCGCATCGCGGTGACGACGATGGAGGGGGTGATGGGGGCGCCGGCGTCGCTGGCACGGGAGGTGGCGGGGAGGGACCACTGCGGGGCGGCGGCCTGGTGACGGCCCAGGGCCCACAGGCCTGCCAGGGCGAGCCAGGGGCCGAGGGCGACGAGCGGGCCCCACACCATCTGCACGATCACGACCAGCAGCCGTACGAGTTCGACCAGTGCCATCAGGGGGGTGAACACGTCCCACGGGTCCTTGGTGGCGATGGCGAGGGCGACACCGACGGTGATGAGGGCGCCTATGCCGGTGGCGGTGCCGAGCGCGGCGCTCTTGGCCATGTCCTGCGGGGCCTTGAGCAGGTCCATGCGCCGCTTGTGCCGTTCCGCGCGGAAGCGGTGCAGCCGCTCCTCCCACTCGCCGGCCGCCTCGTAGTTGCCCGCGGCTTCCGCCGCACGCAGCAGCCGCTGGTAGCGGGCGCCGGTCCGGCCGTCCCACGCTCGGCGGGCCGCGATCCGCGTCCCGCCGAGCAGGTAGGCACCGTGCCGCACGGTCACACGGGCAACCGTGCGGGTCCTCTCGTGCTTCACCGCACCGACGACCGTGCGCCGGGTGCGGACGAGCACCCGCACCGGCCGCGACCGCTCGGGCCGCTCGGCCTGCTCGGGAACGACCGTGAGCGGCGCCGGAGCTGGGGTGGGTTTTTCAACGGGGGCAGGGTCCTTGAACAAGCGCACCACGTTGTCGGTCATGCTGGTCTTCTCCTGCTGCTCGAAAGAGTGGGAGGGGGAAGGCCCGGGGCGGTCGGGATGCTTGGCGGCTGTCGGCCGCCCCGGGGCACAGCTACTTCCGGTTCTGCTTGGCGTTCTTCTCGGCGCGGTCGCGTGCTCGGTCCAGCAGGCGGTCGACCTTCTTCTCCAGGTCGCCCTGGTAGACGGTTTCGCCGGCGATGCCGCGCTTGGCCATGCGGGCGATGTACCAGCCGAACTTCACGCCCTCGCCGACGGTGAGCGGCGGGTGCTGCGGGTCGTACTCGGCGGCGTCGGTCTTACGGGCCATGACGGGTCCCTTCCGGGGCCGGGACTGTCCCGACTCCCCACGGCCCCCGCACCGGGCGGGGGCCGCAGGCAGCCGTCAGTCCATGGGCTTCAGTTCGTGGGCGTGGCACAGGACCGGGGCGATCCAGATGCTGATGCGGTCGACGGTCCACCGGCCGCCCGTGAGCGGCCCGGGGGGAACTTCGTCCAGGATCCGGCCGGTCTTGCCGATGGCGCGGGGGTCGTCCTCGCAGGCGATGATCAGGACTTTCTGTCCGCCACGGAACATGTCACTTCCCCTTCCGGCCCCGGCGGGCCCTGGCGACGGTCTTCGCGGCCTGCTGCCCGTCAGGGCCGCCGATCGACTTCACGACGGTGTGGACACCCCAGGCCAGAGCGACGGCGAGGAACGCGAGCAGGGCGAGGTTCGCGGCGATCGCGGTCAGCGCGCCGACGAGCAGCGGGCCGAAGTAGACGCCCGCGGCGACCGTGCCGGCGCCGATCCCGGAGCCGAGCGCGATGCGCTGCATCGTCCGGTCGGGCGGTGCCTGATGGATGTGCTGGTGCACCACCTGCGGGCCCGGCTGGAGCGGGGCGGGAAGGTGGTCGGCGTAGGTGAAGGTGCCGTCCGGGAGCTGCACGACCCGGACCGGCTCAGGCAGGTTGCTCATGACCGGGTTCCTCTCAGAAGTGGTTGAGCTCCATGGCGAAGAACAGGACCGGCGCGCCCTCCATGGAGGGCAGGTGGCGGGCCGCGTCGGCCTGGAGCTGGAGAAGCGTGTCGAAGCGGGTCCGGCCCGGGGGCGGGGTGTGGGTGCCGGTGAGCGTGCACGTGGCGCCACGGTTGTTCTGGAGAGTCAGCACGTACATGTGCGAGCCCTGCATGTCAGCGGTCTGCATGGTGATCTCCCAGTCAGGCAGCGGCCTGGGTGTCGGGGTAGGCACAGGGGGTGCAGGTGCCGAGCGAGGTGGGGATGCGATATCCGGCGTCCCGCCCGCAGGCGGGGCAGATCTGCCGGGCGGTGTTCGCACGCTCCAGCGCGGCCCGCTTCGCCGGGGTCATCGGCCGGACCGGCTTGGCCCGGTCGACGCGGTAGAGGAACGCGACCAGCGGCGGGCGGCCCCGGCGGCGGGGCCGCTCCAGCTGCGCCACGACGGGCTGCCCACCGGGGCGCATCCCCATCGCCCGCAGCTGCCGGAACGTCGCCAGACCCTCCGGGGCCAGACGCCACCGGTAGACCGGCAGCGCGCTCACGCCGCCTCAGCCCGCTCGCTCCGCAGCGTCTCGCGCAGCCAACGGCCCTTCTCCGGCGACGTACGCACCGCGCGCCGGATCCGGTCGGCCGTCAACTGCTCAACCGGCCACCCCTCCGTCAACTGCCGCGCCTCCGCCAGGAGTTCATCCCGGGTGCGGCGCGGTGCGGTGGTTTTGGCGGCGGCGGGGACCCGACCTGTCGCCCGCCGCCGCGGCGCCTGCTCCGCCGCGACGGCCCGGACCGTGACCCGACCAGACGACGTGCCCGACGCGGCCGGAGCCGGGTCCTCCTGCTCGCTCGGCACCAGCTCGGCAGGTGACGGGGCGAGTGCGGGAACGGGCAGGTCAGAGGTAGACCGTTCTGTGGCGGCCTGGGGGGATTTCTCCGCATTTGCGGGGTGGATCGGTTCGGTGGACCGGTCCACCTCCAGCTCCACCACCATCCCACCCCGATCCGTGAGGACAGGGGCGGTGTTGGTGGCGAACATGGCCGCGAGGGCGGCGTTCGCGCCGGCGGCGAGCTGCTGACGCTGAACGTCGAGAAGCTGCTCGCCGAGCGCGAGGTCACCGGTGCCGACACGGGCGGCGAGCTTCCACGCCTTCAGATCCGACCGGCGCCGCACCTTCTCGTCGGGGTGGTTCACGGCCCGCGCCCGCTGGTAGGCGAGAGCCTGGACGGTCTCGGCGGCGCGGCGTTCGGCCTCGGCGTCGCGTCCGTCGCGGTAGACGACGATCCGCCGCGCCAGGAACGCGGCACCTTCAGCGGAGGCGGTCATGCCCAGCGGGGTCAGGGCATAGATGACGGCTTCTTCCTTGGTGGTCGCCGCCATGACGGACATGACCGACGCCGCGGCCGGCAGGGCCCACAACCCGGCCCGGAGGACCAGCGGCGCCGACTGCCCCAGCAGGGTCAGGCCGAGCAGCACGATCGCCAGGACGGCAGTCGCGCCCTCACCGGCCGCGACCGCACCCACCGCCGTCCCCGACCCGAACTTGGACGTGATGTTGGTGTAGGTGCCGTAGGCGCCGGCGCCGCCGGTGGCGAGCATCGGCACGAACGCCAACCCGAGCACGACCCGCTGAACCTTGCCCAGCGGCTTCCCCGCAGCGGCGACGCTCGTATCGGCGGCCGGCCGGTCCCGCTCGTGGCCGGGCGACAGGTCCGGGCCTGGGCCGTGCGTGGTGGGCTTCACCGGTCTTCACCCGCCCCGGCGAACTCCTCGTACGCGTCAGCGCGCAGCAGGAGCCGGTGGACGGCGATGACGCCGCACCCGGCCAGGGCGCCGGCCAGGGTGAGGTCACGGACGCCGATCGCGATGCCCCAGACCTCCGTGGCGAAGCACAGGGCCAGCAGGAACCAGTAGGTGAGGGCGTTCACGCCGCACCGCCCGACTGCGCCACGCCGGCACGGTTGGTGAGGTTCCGGCGCTCGTCCAGGACCCGGTTACGGGCCCGGCGGAGACGCCTCTCGTCCAGCGCGGTGGCCGGACGGTCCAGCATCCAGATCTCCACGTCCAGCAGCTCGATCTCCGCCTCGATCAGCGGCATCTCACGCTCGATCGCGTCCAGCTCCGCATCCGACGGCCCGCCGTCGAACGAGGTGGCCGTAACAACGGCCTGAAGTGCAGCGATGGACTTCATTGGGTCGTGCTCCCTTCAACCAGGAACGGCCCGAACGAACCCCCGGTGTTCCAGCACCGGGGGTTCACCCCGTTTTCGGGGCGGGCCCGTGCCCCGGCCGGGAGTCGAACCCGGCCTGCGACCATCGGGGCGAACAACATCAGAGGGCGTCGGCGGCAGCGGCCACGAGCCGGTCAGCGGCTTCGATCGCCTCGGTCCGGCGGGCATCGAGCACTGCGGCATCGGCCGCGTGACGCAGACCGTAGGTGGCGCGAGCAGCCGTGCCGGCGTGCTCCGCCAGCGCGGGAACCAGGATCTTCACGGCCGTCAGCGGGGCGGTGATCGCGGCCCGGGTGGCGTGGCTCGTCGCCCGGGCCTGCTCGTAAGCGGCCCGGTCCGCGTCGTTCAGCCGCAGATCCTCACGGACCCACATCGCCCGGCGGTGCTCCGCCAGGGCCGCGACCAGAGCGGTCACCGCCGCCAGACGCTCCCGCCGTAAGTCAGCGGCCTGCACCGCCACCCGCTCCCGCCGCGTCAGGCGGTACTGCAACAGCCCAGCGACCAGAGCACCGAGCAGGGTGCCGACCACAGCAATGACGCTCGTGACAACAGCTTCCATGGCGAACTCCTTCAAAAGACGGGATGGGATCTACCGGCTCCCCTCAACCCCGCCCGTAC
The DNA here is from genome assembly GCF_040302405.1 of Streptomyces sp. NPDC126503. Taxonomy (NCBI): domain Bacteria; kingdom Bacillati; phylum Actinomycetota; class Actinomycetes; order Kitasatosporales; family Streptomycetaceae; genus Streptomyces; species Streptomyces sp. NPDC126503. The sequence goes on along the minus strand of NZ_JBEORS010000029.1, from coordinate 37,362 downwards.
GAGCACCCCGCGAAGGGGCCCGGACGGGCGGAGGAGGCAACCGGCCGCAGTCAAACCACTGCGGAGGTTGGTTGTACGTGTCTCGCCTTCGGGAGCGCGCTCCCGTTTCAGGCATGTGCGAGACGGTGACCTTTCGGTCTCGCCCTCCGGTTGACCAGGGATCCGGGACCCTCGGCCCGATCTGTCCCGGGCCCCTTGCCTTACGGGGGTGGACCCCCGACCTGCGGGAATACCACCGCAAGTGGGCACACTTAATGGTGCTGCACCACCTGCTCAACTTGTTGGTACAAGCTGATGCAGTGATGTTGCACCCACGGACTGTGAGTCGTCAAGCGATCGGGGCCAACATGTACCAACAAGTTGAGCGAGTGCGTCATGATGGGCGTATGAACAAGCAGCCGAAATACCGGCAGGTCGCCGACGCGCTCCGTCGCGACATCGACAACAAGGTCTATGCGCCGGGTTCGCGCCTGCCCTCCGAGAGCGATCTGAGCGAACGCTTCGGCGCGTCTAGGAACACGGTTCGCTCTGGCCTTGCCCTGCTGGTGAGCGAGGGTCTGATCTCATCCAGCCAGGGACTTGGCTATGAGGTTCGCAAGCACGAGGTGTTCGAGCTGAATGCCTCCCGCTTCGAGAACCTGACCTTTCCCCAGAACGGCGACGCCTACAGCACGGATGTCACGAACGCGGGCCGTCGACCGACGCAAACGTTTCGGGTCGAGGTCACGCCGGCCAACGACTACGTCGCGGAACGCCTCAAGGTGGATCCGCAGTCCACCACCGTCCTCCGCTTCTGCCACCGGTTCGTGGACGACGTGCCGTGGTCGACGCAGGCGACGTACTACCCCGACTGGTTGGTCAAAGAAGCCCCGCGACTCGCGGAGCCGGGTGACGTTGCCGAGGGGACTACCCGGTACCTCGCAGGCGTCGGCATCGAGCAGATCGGCTACTTCGATGAGATCTCGGCCCGGATGCCGACCCCCGAGGAGGCGCGATTGCTGGACGTGCCAGCTGGCGTTCCGGTTCTGCTGTGGACGCGAACCGGGTACTCGGCTGACAGGCCCATTCGTTGCACGATCACGACGTTCCGAGGCGACCTGAATCGCATGAACTACGAGATCGGGAAGCTGGACGCCCGAGAGGGGGATCAGTCGTGATCATCGAGCGTGCGAACCCCAGTGATCTCTCAGCGTTGCTCGCTTTCAGGGAAGAGGCAGCCTCATGGCTGACGGTGCTGGGTATCGACCAGTGGCAGCGCCCCTACCCTGCCGACAAGCTGCTCGCCACGATCGAAGCGGGCGTCGTCTACATGGTCCGCGATGGGGCAACCACCGCCGCCACCATCACCTTGACTCCCGAGGCAGAAGACGGACTGTGGACACCACGAGAGCTCCAGGAGCCGTCCGTGTTCATCAACAAGCTCACCGTGGCACGCACGCACGCCGGGCGCGATCTCGGCGGGCGGCTGCTCGATTGGGCCGGCGACCGCGCGTACCACTCCAGTGCCGTGTGGTTGCGGCTGGACGCTTGGACGACGAACAGCAAGCTCCAGGACTACTACCTGCGACACGGATTCGCTCACGTCAGGACCGTCACGGAAGGCGGCGCGGTGAACGGTGGCCCTCGCGTCTCAGGGTGGCTCGCTCAACGGGCTGCCACGCCCAATGAGGCGCATGGGTTCATTGACCGGACTGGCACGTCCATCCCGCTCTCGCACCAAACTGACATCACCCGCTGACATCAACGTCCACGTACAAACGGCAACGCCCCTGGACAACGGGCGGTGCGCGGGCGTTGCTCGACCAGGGAGAAGCCTGAGAGCTAGGCCGGGCCGACAGGGCTGGCACGCGCCTACGGATCAGAAGGTTGCAGGTTCGAATCCTGCCGAGTGCACACAGCTGAGAGGCCCGGACGAGAGTCCGGGCCTCTTGCGTTGTGCCGGGGGCCCGGGGGAATTAGGGTCCGGGGGTTCGGTTCGTATGACTTGGGGGTTGGGGCATGGCTCTGTTCGGGAACGCGCACGCGATCGATCCGGCGCAGGCGCAGCAGGAGTACGCGCGGCTGCTGGGGCAGGGGGAGCAGGTGCATGCCGCGTATCTGCTCGTGCGGGACACGATCTTCTTCACCGACCGGCGGCTGGTGCTGGTCGACAAGCAGGGGATCACCGGGAAGAAGGTCGAGTACCACTCGATCCCGTACCGGAGCATCACGCACTTCGCCGTGGAGACCGCCGGCACGTTCGATCTGGACGCGGAGCTGAAGATCTGGATCTCGGGCAACTCCGTGCCCGTGCAGAAGACCTTCACCAAGGGCGTCGACATCTACGAGGTGCAGGCGATCCTGACGCAGTTCGTGGCCCGCTAGGTACCAGATGTTGTGGTGGAAGGCCCCGGGGTGGACCCCGGGGCCTTCCACTTTTGGGTGAACCTGTCTGATTTCAATGTCAGTTGAATATGCCTTCGTCCTAGCTTGCGAGGTGGAGGTGATGATCGATGGACGCGATCGACATCGATGACTTTGCGCATGTCGCCACCGGCGCGCGCCTGCGGCGGCTGACCGCGCCGGACGGGACGCACTGGTTCCCCGTCGTGGACGTGGCCCGGCGGCTGGGGTACGCGGGGAGCCGGGAGGCGCTGCGGGGGGCGGGGCTGCCGCCGGCGTGGGTGGCGTCCGCACGGGAGATCGACGCGGGCGCGGGGATACTCGCCCGGAGCGGGATCAGGGCCTCGGCGCGGATGGTGAACGTCCAGGGGCTCGTGCAGCTCGTCGGGGCGTGCCGCAGGCCCGAGGCCGGTCCGTTCCGGGAGTGGGTGGCCGAGGTCGTGGCCGGAGTGCAGCGCGACGGTGCGTACGGGCTCGAGCCCTCCTCGGCGCACGCCGGATTCGTCCTGCCGCCCGAGCTGGTCGACGTGCTCGTACGGCTGGAGGGGGAGTTCGACGAGCGCGCCGCCGACCGGGCCGAGTTGGCCGCGTACGCGGAGCTCCTCCGGGAGACCCGCCGGAAGTTCTCAAGGGCCGCCGACCCCCTTGAGCGGCCGGCCGTGCCGCGGCAGCGGACGGGGACGACCGTCGCGCTCTCCCCGCAGGAGCTGGTGGAGTCCTGGCAGATCACCGGCGACCTGCGGACGGTGGCCAGCTGCCTGGCACCGGCGCTCGTACGGGGCGGGGTCCGCTACCGGCCCCAGGACGTCACCCGCAGCACCGGACTCTCCTGCGAACGGGTCCGCGAGTGCGTCCGGCGCCTCCTCGAACGCGGGTGCATGCGCGAGGTCGGCGCCCCGGACCCCGACGGCACCCGCATCTACGTGCTGCCCTGAGGGCGGCGGGGCCGGGCCGGGCGGGGCGTGAGCCGCTGAACGGTCGTGCGCGAGACTGGGGCGCGAACGTGGTGGAGGGAGGTGCGGGCGGCGTGGAGTGGCGGTGCCGGGGGATCACCTGGGACGGCGGAGTGCCGGGCCTGCGCTGGCACGGCGGGCGCGTCAGCCCGCTGGTGTACGGGCGGGAGCTCGCCTTCCGCGCCACGGGCGTCCGGCGGTGCGCGGGAGCCCGGGGCACCCCCTGCCCCCTGGGCGCCGGAATCGCGGGGCGGGCCACCGGCGGGCGCTGCCCCGAGTGTGCACGGCTCGACCGCGCCCACTCGGTCGCCGCCGACACCCTGGCGGACGACCCGCGCCCGTACCGCGTCTACCTCGCCTGGTTCGGGCCCGGCATGACCAAGGTCGGCATCACCGGCGAGGCACGCGGCGACTCCCGGCTCCTGGAGCAGGGGGCCGTCACGTTCAGCTGGCTGGGGCGGGGGCCGCTCATGGCCGCCCGGCGCACCGAGGAAGTGCTGCGGCAGGCGCTCGGCATCCCGGACCGGGTTCCGTACGAGCGGAAGCGGGCGGCACGGCACGCCCTGCCGGACGCCGCCGAACGCGCCCGGGAGATCGAGGAACTGCACGGGCGCGCCGGGGCGGTCGGCGGGTGGACGGAGACCCTGGAGCCGTTGCCGTGCGAGCCGCGCGATCACGCGCGCGCCTTCGGTCTCGACCGGCCCGGTGGGCTGCCGCCGCTCTCCGGCACGGTCACCGAGCTGGTGGACGGCGGTGTCGTCACGGGACGGCTGCTCGCCGCCGCCGGGCCCGACGTCCACCTCCTCGACCCCACCGGGCGCTGCCTCGCGCTCGACACGCGTCTCATGGGCGGGTGGGCCCTGGAGAGGGCCGGGAGCGCCGTGGAGGGGACGGCGTTCTCGGTGCCCGTCTCCGGCGTGCCCACGCCCGACCGCCAACAGGGGCTGTTCTGAGACCTCTCTTCCACTGGGGGCATGGACATGCGCCCTCCGGTCCGGTGAGGGTGGGGTCATGACCCGGAAGCCGGTGGCGGGGGCCGAACCCCCCGCGCACGACGACGCGTTCACCTCCGGTGGAGCGGGCGGGACCGAGCCGCCCCGACGGACCGAGCCGCCCCGAAGGGCGGAGCCGTACGAGCAGACCGAGCCGCCCGGGCGAGCGGTCCCGCCCGGATCGGCCGTCCCGCCCCGGCCGGCCGCCCCGCCCGAGGGGGAGGCACAGGCCGTGCACGCTCTTCTCCGGCGCCTGGCGCTGCCCGGCCTGGTCGACGTGCACACCCACTTCATGCCCCGCAACGTCCTCGACAAGGTGTGGGCCTACTTCGACGCGGTCGGCCCCCTGACCGGCGTGGAATGGCCCATCACCTACCGCGAGGAGGAGGACCGCCGGCTCACGCTGCTGCGCGGCTTCGGCGCCCTGGCCTTCACCGCCATGCTCTACCCGCACAAACCCGGCATGGCCGCCTGGCTCAACGGCTGGGCCGCCGGTTTCGCCGCGCGCACCCCGGACTGTCTGCACACCGCGACCCTCTTCCCCGAGCCCGGGGTGGAGCGGTACGTACGCGAGGCGCTCGACGCCGGTGCGCGCGTGTTCAAGGTGCACCTCCAGGTCGGCGGCTTCGACCCCAACGACCCTCTCCTCGACGGCGTGTGGGGCGAACTCGCGGAGCGCCGTACGCCGGTGGTCGTGCATTGCGGCTCGGGGCCGGCACCGGGACGGTTCACCGGCCCCGGGCCCATGGAGCGGCTGCTCGCCCGGTACCCGCGGCTGCCGGTGATCGTCGCCCACATGGGGATGCCCGAGTACGGCGCGTTCCTGGATCTGGCGGAGCGGTACGCGGAGGTCCGGCTGGACACCACCATGGCCTTCACCGACTTCAGCGAACGGCTCGCACCCTTCCCGGCGGCCGAGTCCAAGCGGCTCGCGGACCTCGGTGACCGGATCCTCCTCGGCTCCGACTTCCCCAACATCCCCTACCCGTACGTCCACCAGCTGGAGGCCCTGGAACGGCTCGGTCTCGGGGACGACTGGCTGCGAGGCGTCCTGTACGGGAACGGGGCCGCGCTGTTTCACGTGAAACCGGGGCCGTTTCACGTGAAACGGTGAGCTGAGGCCCCGGGGGCCGTTTCTCAGGGAATTCACAGGAAAGGGCAAGGGCCCTCTCAGCGGCGGCGGAGAGCGTGGAGCCATGACCGTCACCTCCACCACCCCCGCCCGAGCCGCCACCGGCGCCCGCCGTGGCACGCGCGCCGAGTCGCGGCGTACCGACGGCACCGCCGTCCGTGTTCTCGTCGTGGACGACGAGGCCTCGCTCGCGGAGTTGCTCTCCCTGGCCCTGCGCTACGAAGGCTGGACGGTGCGGAGCGCGGGGGACGGGGCCACCGCCCTGCGCGCGGCACGGGAGTTCCGGCCCGATGTCGTCCTTCTCGACGTGACGCTGCCGGATGTCGACGGGCTGAGCCTGCTCGGTTCCCTCCGCCGGGAGCTGCCCGGGGTCCCCGTCCTGTTCCTGACGGCGAAGGACGCCGTCGAGGACCGCATCGCCGGACTCACGGCCGGGGGCGACGACCAGGTCACCAAGCCGTTCAGCCTGGAGGAGGTCGTCGCCCGGCTGCGCGGTCTCATCCGGCGGTCGGACGCCGCACAGGCGCGCAGCGGGTCGCTGCTGACCGTCGGTGATCTGACCCTGGACGAGGACAGTCACGAGGTCACCCGGGGCGGTGTGTCGATCCACCTCACCGCCACCGAGTTCGAGCTGCTGCGCTATCTGATGCGCAACCCGCGCCGGGTGCTCAGCAAGGCCCAGATCCTCGACCGCGTGTGGTCGTACGACTTCGGCGGCCAGGCCAACGTGGTCGAGCTGTACATCTCCTACCTGCGCCGGAAGATCGACGCGGGCCGGTCCCCGATGATCCACACCCGGCGCGGCGCGGGCTACCTCCTCAAGCCCGGCGAGTAGCCCCCGAGGGGAGGGCGGGACGGCCGTCCGACGCTCGGAAAAATAATTGCTATACAGCGTACGAGAGTCCTTGTACGGTGTACGAGTCAGTTCTCGTACACCGTACAAGGAGCCCTGCCCATGACGGCGACGACCGCCGCGAACGAACCGCCCACCGCCCCGGTCGGCGGTGGCCACCCGCAGCGCTGGCTGATCCTCGGCGTCATCTGCCTGGCCCAGCTCACCGTGCTGCTCGACAACACCGTGCTCAGCGTGGCCATCCCCTCGCTGACCTCGGAGCTCCACGCCTCCACCAGCGACATCCAGTGGATGATCAACGCCTATTCGCTGGTCCAGTCCGGCCTGCTCCTGACCGCGGGCAACGCGGCCGACCGCTACGGCCGCAAGAAGCTGCTGGCCGCGGGCCTCGCCCTCTTCGGGCTCGGCTCGCTGGCCGCCGGCCTGGCCGAGTCCACCGCCCAGCTGATCGCCGCCCGCGCGGGCATGGGCGTCGGCGGCGCGCTGCTCATGACCACCACCCTCGCCGTCGTCATGCAGATCTTCGATGACTCCGAGCGGGTCAAGGCCATCGCGCTGTGGGCCACGGTCGGCTCGCTCGGCTTCGCCGCCGGGCCGCTGATCGGCGGCGCGATCCTCAACCACTTCTGGTGGGGAATGATCTTCCTCATCAACATCCCGGTGGCCCTGATCGGCCTGATCGCCGTCGTGAAGCTGGTCCCCGAGTCCAAGAACCCGCAGGGCGAGCGTCCGGACCTGGTCGGCGCGCTGCTCTCCACGATCGGTATGACCGCCGCCGTCTACGCGATCATCACCGGCCCGGAGCACGGCTGGACCTCCACCGAGGTGCTCGTCCCCGCCGCGATCGGTGTCGTCGTGCTGGCCGGCTTCGCCCTGTGGGAGCTGCGCGTCCCGTACCCGATGCTCGACATGCACTTCTTCCGCAACCAGAAGTTCGTGGGCGCGGTCGCGGGCGCGATCCTGGTCATGTTCGGCATGGGCGGTTCGATGTTCCTGCTCACCCAGCACCTGCAGTTCGTGCTCGGGTACGAGCCGCTGGAGGCCGGCCTGAGGATGGCGCCGCTCGCGCTGACCGTCGTCGCCCTCAACCTCACCGGCGTCGGCCCGCGGATCGTCATGAAGCTCGGCACGCCCGTCACCGTCACCGTCGGCATGACCCTCGTCGCGGCCGGCCTCGGCTCGATCGCGCTCATCGGCGGCGGCTCCGACGGCACGTACTGGGGCATGCTGCTCGGCCTGGTCCTCATGGGCATCGGCCTCGCCGTCTCCAACCCCGCCATGGCGAACGCCATCATGAGCGCCATCCCGCCGGAGAAGGCCGGCGTGGGCGCGGGCGTCAACGGCACCCTCGCCGAGTTCGGCAACGGCCTCGGCGTCGCCGTCCTCGGCGCCGTCCTCAACGCCCGGTTCGCCGCGCTCGTCACCGTCACCGCGACCTCGCTGCCCGCGGCGCTCGCCGCGGCGGGGACGGACGCCGAGCGGGCGGAGATCTCCGACGCCTTCGCCTCGGGCCTCCAGACCAGCCAGCTCGTGGGCGCGGTCGCCGTCTTCGCGGGCGGTCTCCTCGCGGCGGCGCTGCTCGCCCGTGCCGAGCGTGCCGAGCGCGCCACCGGGGCCGGGGAGCCCCAGGAGCCGGGCGGCCCGTCCGAGAAGGCCGGAGCGTCTGCATAGCATGGGCGCGGACGACTGAAGACGGAGGAACGCGATGGTCAAGGCAGCCGATCGGGCCAAGAACCCGGCGCGTTCCAGCGTCTGGCTGGAGAACAAGGACGGCCGGGCCGCCCGCAGCGGGGGCGGCCCGGCCGGGCTCGACCGGGACCGGATCGTGGCCGCCTCGATCCGCATCCTGGACGAGGAGGGCCTGGCCAAGCTGTCGATGCGCAAGCTCGCGACGGATCTCGGCGTCACGGCGATGTCCCTCTACTGGTACGTGGACACCAAGGACGACATCATCGAGTACGCCGTCGACACCGTCTACGGCGAGATCGACCTGGCGGCGGTCGACGCCGCCGGCGACTGGCGGCAGCAGATCAGGGAACTCGCCCTCCAGTACCGCCGGATGCTGGTCCGCCACCCCTGGATGTCCCCGAGCGCCGGCCAGTACCTCAACATCGGTCCCCACGCGATCGCGGTCGGATCCAAGATCCAGGAAACGATCCGGGCCACCGGCCTGCCGCTGGAGCGCCTGCCGAGCACGATGTCGGCGGTCTTCCAGTTCGTGTACGGGTACGGCACCATCGAGGCCCAGTTCGGGCGCCGGGCGGCCGAGGCCGGCATGTCGCAGGACGCCTTCTACGGCGAGGCGCTGAAGGCCTTCCGGGACGAACCGCAGTTCGTGGACGCGCTCGAACCGATGGCGGATCTCCTCGACGAGCGGGCCTCGCACGACAGCGTCACCGTCATCTGGGACCGGGACTTCGCGTACGCCCTCGACATCCTGATCGCCGGCATCGAGGTCATGGTCCGGCGGAGCGCCTGAAGGGGCCTGTCCCGCTGTCCGGAGACACGAGACGGGGCGACGAGCCGTCCCCTGCTCGTCGCCCCGCTCTGTGACCCGGTCCGCCTCCGCTCGAAGCGGACCGGGGGTTCTGTGCGGCCGGCCGGTGCGGTCCGGCGGGACCCGGAGGTCCCGACGTCCTACGCGGCGGCCTTCTCCTTCTCCGCCCCCGCCTTCGGCGCGCTGTCGCCGTGGCTCTTGAGCGCCACCTCCTTGATGAACAGCGTCACCAGGAAGGCGATCAGCGCGAAGGGCGCGGAGTAGAGGAAGACGTCCGCGACGCCGTGCCCGTACGCGCTCTCCATCACCGTGCGGATCGGCGCGGGCAGGGCGTCCATGTCGGGGATGGCCCCGCTGCCGCCGCCCTGGCCCATCGCCCCGGCCGCCTTCGGGCCGAGCTCGGCGAGCCCGTCCCGCACGTAGTCCGTGACCCGGTGGGCCATGACCGCGCCGAGCGCGGAGACACCGACCGCACCGCCCAGGGAGCGGAAGAAGGTGACGACGGAGGAGGCGGCGCCCAGGTCGGACGGGGCGACCTGGTTCTGCGTGCAGAGGACCAGGTTCTGCATCATCATGCCGAGGCCGAGGCCCAGGACCGCCATGAAGAGGGCGAGGTGCCAGTACGGGGTGTCGTACCGCATCGTGCCCAGCAGCCCGAGGCCGGCGGTGGCGAGGGCGCCGCCGCTGACCAGCCACGCCTTCCACCGGCCGGTCTTGGTGATGATCAGGCCGGAGACGGTGGAGGAGACGAAGAGGCCCGCGATCATCGGGATGGTGAGGACGCCGGACATCGTCGGCGACTCGTTCCGCGCCAGCTGGAAGTACTGGCTGAAGAAGACGGTGCCCGCGAACATCGCGACGCCCACGAAGAGGGAGGCGAGCGAGGCCAGCGTGATGGTGCGGTTGCGGAACAGGCGCAGCGGGATGATCGGCTCGCTCGCCCGGGACTCGACGAGGACGAAGACCGCGCCGAGGAGCACCGAGCCGCCGACCATCGCGGCCGTCTGCCAGGACATCCAGTCGTACTTGTCGCCCGCGAAGGTGACCCAGACGAGGAGCAGGGAGACCGCGGCGCTGATGAAGAAGGCGCCGGACCAGTCGACCTTGACCTGCCGTTTCACGACGGGGAGCTTCAGGGTCTTCTGCAGGACGAGCAGGGCGATGATCGCGAAGGGCACGCCGACGTAGAAGCACCAGCGCCAGCCGAGCCAGTCGGTGTCGGTGATGACGCCGCCGAGCAGCGGACCGCCGACGGTGGCGACGGCGAACGTGGCGCCGAGGTAGCCGCTGTACCGGCCGCGCTCCCGGGGGGAGATCATGGCGGCCAGGATGATCTGGGAGAGGGCGGTCAGACCGCCGACGCCGATGCCCTGGACGACGCGGCAGGCGATGAGCATGCCGGTGCTCTGGGAGAGACCGGCGACGATCGATCCCGCCACGTAGACGATCAGGGCCATCTGGACGAGCAGCTTCTTGGAGAAGAGGTCGGCCAGCTTGCCCCAGAGGGGCGTGGTCGCGGTCATCGCCAGGAGCGCGGCGGTGACGACCCAGGTGTACGCGGACTGGCCGCCGCCCAGGTCGGTGATGATCTGGGGGAGCGCGTTCGAGACGATCGTCGAGGACAGGATGGCGACGAACATGCCGAGCAGCAGCCCGGACAGCGCCTCCATGATCTGCCGGTGCGTCATCGGAGCGGTCTCGGCGGTCCCGCCGGCTCCAGTACCGGAGGGGGCGCCCCGCACACCGGTGTCGGGTGTGGTCGTAGCCATGAACTTCCTTTGTCTGACGTCGTTCCGGAGTGGTTCTCAAGCGTGGTGCGCCCGGCAGTCCCCGAAGGAGTCGCGCAGCCGGGCGAGGAGCGCGGTGAGCAGTGCGACGTCGTCGTCGGACCACTCCGCGAGGTTGCGGGCGAAGGTCTCGGTCACCCGCCGGTCGAGCTCGGCGAGCATGTCCCGCCCTCCGGCGGTGAGCCGGAGGATGCGGGAGCGCCGGTCGGCCGGGTCGGGCCGGCGCTCCACCCAGCCGTGCTCGACGGTGTGGGTGACATGGCGGCTGCAGACGGACATGTCCACGGCCATGTGCTCGGCGAGCCGGCTCATGCGCATGTCGCCGTGGTGGTGGAGCAGGGCGAGGACGGCGGCGGCCCCTCCCTGGCACTCGACGGGGAGGACCCGGGCGAGCCCGCGCTTCACGGCGCCGATGGCGCTGACCTGGCGGGCCAGGTTCTCGTAGCGGTTCCGGTTCCGCGTCTCCAGCGTCTCCATCGGGGCACTCCAGCTCATCTTGTTGCTTAGGGCAACCATAGAGATGGATGGTTGCTTCAGGCAAACTAAATCGGTCAAACGGCGCTAAAGAATCGGCAAAGGGCGGTCAGGGCCGTCGGGGCTTGGGCCCGTCACCCCGCTTTCGCTAGGGTCCTGGCCCATGGCACACAACCCCCAAGCACCGTACGGACAGGGCCAGGGCCCCGAGGGCTCCTACGACCCCGCCGGCAGCACCCAGATGTTCCGCGCCTTCGTCGACGAGGGAACCCCGCAGCGGCAGCAGCAGACCCCGGCACCCTCGGGCGGCCCCCGGGTCGGCTTGATCGTGGGCGTGGTCGCGGCGATCGTGGTCCTGGCGGCGGTCGCCTGGCTGGCATTCGGCTGACCACCGCTCCTCGAACCGTCCCGGGTGGGCCGGGTCCGCTTCCGGCGGACCCGGCCCACCCGGCTTTCACGGGGCCGGTACGGCGTCCAGGGCCGGCGCGATCACCTGGAACGCCCGGTGGGTGAGCGCGAGCGGGTCCTCGTGCCCCCATCCCGTACGCCCCGCATCCCCGTCGGCTCCCCGGCCGGCGCCGACCGCCCCCGCGCCGCCGCCCTTCGTCCCCTCGCCCGGGCCGTCCGGCCCGTCCGGCCCGTCCGCGCCGCCGCCGCTCCAGCGGTGCAGCACCGTGTCGAAGGCGGTGAGCGCCATGCCCGCCGCGAGCCGGGGGTACAGCTCCACCGCCGGGTCGAGCCCCAGCCGCCCCGCCAGCTCCTCGGTCAACTCCTCGCGCCACCGCCCCTCGTGTTCCAGGAAACGGGCGAGCAGCGCGGGCGTGCGCAGGATGAGCCGTACGACGGGCAGCGTGCGCTCGGGGTGGTCGCCGCAGGCGGCCAGCGGCGCGGAGACGGCGTGCAGCAGCGCCTCGGAAGGGCGCTCCCCGGCCGGCCGGGCAGCGAGCGCGGCGCGCATGTCGGCCCCCATGCCCGCCAGGAACTGGACGACCACGTCCTCCTTCGACGCGAAGTAGCGGAAGAACGTGCGCTTGGAGACGCCGGCGGTGGTCGCGATCTCGTCGACCGTCACGGCGTCGAAGCCCTTGAGGGCGAGCAGCTGGAGGGCCGCCTCGGTCAGTTCGGTCGCGACGAGCTGGCGCTTGCGCTGGGCGAGGCTGCTCTCGGCGGGGCGGGTGGTCACGGGGTGATGGTAGTGCGGTGACCCGCGTGACACCAAAAGTCGCCCTTGACACTCGGTGACACGAGCGGCAACGTGTGTCGCATGACCAGGAAACAGCGCTGGACCGCCGACCTGATCCCCGACCAGTCCGGGCGGGTCTTCGTCGTCACCGGGGCCAACAGCGGCCTCGGCCTCGCCACCACCCGTGCCCTGGCCCGCCGCGGGGCGCACGTGGTCCTCGCCGTACGGGACGAGGCGAAGGGCCACCGGGCGGTGGACGAGCTGGTGACCGGCGGGGCGAATCCCGGACTCCTCGACGTACGACGGCTCGACCTCGCCGACCTCGACGCGGTACGGGCCTTCGCCGACGGGCTGCGGGCCGAGCACCCGCGCCTGGACGTGCTCGTCAACAACGCGGGTGTCATGGCGCCGCCCCGCACGCTGAGCCCGCAGGGGCACGAGCTCCAGTTCGCCGCCAACCACCTCGGCCACTTCGCGCTGACCGCGCTCCTGCTGGACCGGCTCGCGGAGGGACGCGACCCGCGGGTGGTGACGGTCAGCTCCGTCAACCACCGGCAGGGCGGGCTCCGCTTCGACGACCTCTCCGGCGAGCGCGCCTACGCCCCGATGACCTTCTACAACCAGTCGAAATTCGCCAACGCCGTCTTCGGGCGCGAACTGCACCGCCGGCTCGGCGCGGCCGGCAGCCCCGTCCGCAGCGTGCTCGCCCACCCCGGCTACACCGCCACCCGCCTCCAGACCAAGGACACCCGCGGACTGCTGCGCGTGGTGCTCGGCGGCATCGGCAACCCGCTGTTCGCCCAGCGCCCCGAGCGCGGCGCCCTCCCGCAGCTGTACGCGGCGACCGAACCGTCCGTCACGGGCGGCGAGTTCATCGGCCCGGACGGGCCCGGTGAACTGCGCGGCGACCCGACGCGCGTACGGCTCTCCGAGGCCGCGGCCGACCCGGACACGGGACGCCGGCTGTGGGAGGAGTCGGAGCGCCTGACCGGCGTACGGTTCGCGCTCAGCGCCAGGTAGCGCCGACCTCGCGGGTGTCCACACGCGTACCGGGCGGCACCCGCCAGGACTCCACGCACACGGTGTACGTCTCCGTCCGCGCCGCTCCGGCGGCGATCGGGGCGGGCAGCGGCCGGGAGCCGGTGACGGTGCCCCAGTCGAGGCCCAGGGCGCCGATGACGTGGGTGGCGAAGGTGACGGTGCCGGCGACCACGGGGGTGCCGCCGGTGTTCCGGAAGGTGACCGTCACGCGTTCGCACCAGCGCCGGTCGGTGTCCGCGAGGACCGGCACGGAGACGGTGAGCGCGGCGGGCGCGGGGGCCGGGGTCGGGGACGGCGGTGGTGTGGGCGGGGTGGTCGGCCGGGGCGCCGTTCCCGCCGGTGGTGGCACCGGCCGGGGGCCGGTGCCCGGCCCGCTCGTGCCCGGCGCGGAGCGCGGAGGGGTACGGGGAGGGGCGGTGGCGGTGTCCGTACGGGAAGGGCCCGGGGCCGGAGCCGTCCCGGGCGGCGTGCCCGGTTCCGTACCGCCGTACACGTCCGATCCCGTGCCGCCGCCCGTCCCGGCTCCGGGGCCCGTGCGCGGACCCGTCGCCGTACCCGTATCCGTACCGGAGGACGCCGAAGCGGGCGCGGGGGAGGGGGAGCGGGTGCTGGAGGCGAGGGTCGGGAGGGCGGCGGGGCCGCCCGGGGGAGCCGCTCCCGAGGGGGTGACGGTGCCGTGCCGCCCCGGGCCGGCGCCCAGGGGCGCGTATCCGTCGTCGCCGTCCCCGCCGATGCCGCAGGCGGTCAGCGCTCCGCCGAGGCAGAGCGCCACCGTCACGAGTCCCGGCTTCCTTCGTGCCATGCCGTCAGTGTGGCCGACGACACCGCACGGGACGGGCGGTTCGCCGAACTCCGTGTCCTCTCCGGTCAGTCGGAGATGAGTCCCTCGCGGAGCTGGGCGAGGGTGCGGGTGAGCAGCCGCGAGACGTGCATCTGCGAGATGCCGACCTCCTCGCCGATCTGCGACTGGGTCATGTTGGCGAAGAAGCGGAGCATGATGATCTGCCGCTCGCGGGGCGGGAGCTTGGCGAGCAGCGGCTTCAGCGACTCGCGGTACTCGACGCCCTCCAGGGCGGTGTCCTCGTAGCCGAGGCGGTCGGCGAGCGATCCCTCGCCGCCGTCGTCCTCGGGGGAGGGCGAGTCGAGCGAGGAGGCGGTGTACGCGTTGCCGACCGCGAGGCCGTCGACCACGTCCTCCTCCGACACGCCCAGGACGGCGGCCAGTTCGGGCACGGTCGGCGAGCGGTCGAGCTTCTGCGCGAGCTCGTCGCCGGCCTTGGTGAGGGCGAGCCGCAGCTCCTGGAGGCGGCGCGGGACGCGCACGGACCACGAGGTGTCGCGGAAGAAGCGCTTGATCTCGCCGACCACCGTCGGCATCGCGAACGTCGGGAACTCCACGCCCCGCTCGCAGTCGAAGCGGTCGATCGCCTTGATGAGGCCGATGGTGCCGACCTGGACGATGTCCTCCATCGGCTCGTTGCGGGAGCGGAAGCGGGCCGCCGCGTACCGCACGAGGGGGAGGTTGAGCTCGATGAGCGTGTCGCGGACGTACATCCGCTCCGGGCTGTCGGCGGTGACGCCTTCGGCGTCGAGCGCGCGCAGGCGGAGGAACAGGGAGCGCGAGAGGGTGCGGGTGTCGAGGGCCTCGGGGACGACGGTCGGCGGCGGTGCGGGGGTCCCGTCGCTGTCGGCCGCGGTCGGCGCCGTCGTCTGCACGGGCGCGCCCGGGGCCACGGCCACCGCGAGGGGCGCGGGCAGGGACGCGGACGCGGGCACGAGGTCGGACCCGGACACGACGGCGGGCGCGGTGACGGACGCGGGCACGGTCACGGACGCGGGCGTGAGCGTGAGCACCTTCGAGCTGCCCTGTTCTGCGGACATGCCACCCCCTTGAGGTCGCGGACGGTCGCGGTGGCCGCGACCATCTGAGGAACGCAGCCTCCACCTGAATACCGGCGGCAGGGCTGCGGCAAACTCGGTTCCAGCAGAATGTCACATGTCGGCAACACGCTGTAGTGACTTGTCGACATGACGAGGGTGCATATCCGCAGGAAACAAGGGGTGTACGGCTTTTGGTGCTCCGTCAGGTTACTCCGAACCGGTCTACCTGATCCGGTTACGCCTCGATTCTGTTTGCGGATCTCAGACGGGCGAAGCTGCGGGCGAGGAGCCTTGACACGTGCATCTGCGAGACGCCGAGTTCCTGGCTGATCTGGGACTGGGTCAGGTTGCTGTAGTAGCGCAGCATCAGGATCCGCTGCTCGCGCTCCGGGAGCTGGACGAGGAGGTGCCGGACGAGGTCCCGGTGCTCGACGCCCGCCAGGGCGGGGTCCTCGTACCCGAGCCGGTCGAGCAGGCCGGGGAGCCCGTCGCCCTCCTGGGCGGCCTCCAGGGAGGTGGCGTGGTAGGAGCGGCCGGCCTCGATGCAGGCGAGCACCTCGTCCTCGCCGATCTTCAGCCGCTCCGCGATCTCGGCGGTGGTGGGCGAGCGGCCGTGGGCCGTGGTCAGGTCCTCGGTGGCGCCGTTGACCTGGACCCACAGCTCGTGGAGGCGGCGCGGGACGTGCACGGTGCGGACGTTGTCGCGGAAGTAGCGCTTGATCTCGCCGACGACCGTCGGCATCGCGAAGGTGGGGAACTGCACGCCCCGGTCGGGGTCGAAGCGGTCGATCGCGTTGATGAGGCCGATCGTCCCGACCTGGACGACGTCCTCCATCGGCTCGTTGCGGGACCGGAAGCGGGCCGCCGCGTACCGCACGAGGGGGAGGTTGGCCTCGATCAGGGCCCCGCGCACCCGCTGGTGCTCGGGGGTGCCCGGCTCCAGGTTCTTCAGCTGCCCGAACAGCACCTGGGTGAGGGCGCGGGTGTCGGCGCCGCGGGTGCTCTGGGGGCGGGGGCGCGGGGCGTCCGCCGCTCCGCCTGCCTCGTGCTGGGGCGGGACCTGAGGCGCTGTACTGGCCGGCACGTTCACGCCACCCCTTTGGCTGGTGTAGCTGGTCGACTGGGTCAACTACGGTCAACTCATCCGTCAAAAGCGGTCATAGCATCACAAGACATGTCCACTGTGTGCAAGCACCGCATAACCACGTGTTGAGGACATGAAGGACCCGAAAGAGGAGGCCGGAAAACCGCGAAGCCCCCCACCTGAACAGCGGGGGGCTCGGCGACGGAGAACCGGACCGGGAAGGGGCCGGGGACTAGAAGGCGTAGTCCGCGATCACCCAGGTGGCGAACTCGCGCCACTGGGCCACACCCGCCTGGTGGGCCGGATGGTCCAGGTACCGCTGGAGCGCCTCGGTGTCCTCGACGGCCGAGTTGATGGCGAAGTCGTACGCGATCGGGCGGTCCGTGATGTTCCAGTCGCACTCCCAGAACCGCAGCTCGGGGATCTGGTCACCGAGCGCGCGGAACGCCTCGACGCCGGCGACCACGCGCGGCTCGTCGCGGGCGACGCCCTCGTTGAGCTTGAAGAGGACCAGATGGCGGATCACGGAGGGCTCCTAGTTGATGAGTTCGGTCATGAACTCGCCGACACCCTGGGCGGCGCTGGAAATGCCCTCGAACCCTACCTGCACCAGATCGGCCGCCCGGGCCGGGGAGGTGATGATCGTATAGAGCACGAAGACCCCGATCGCGTACAGCGCGATCTTCTTCGCCTGTGCCATCTGCTCCGGCCCTCCCGTGTCCCCGCCCGGCTCCGCCCCGCTCGGCGCCCTCCGCCCGGCTCCGCCCGTCTCCGCCGGACGACCGCGCCACTCTAACCGAGCCTTTATGGACCAAGGACCCGGAGATCGGGGCCTTTTGCCGCCCCCGGGGAGGGGGTGGGGGGAGCAGGATGGACACCGAGCCCGACGGATCTGGCAGGAATCCGCGGGCTGTGGAACCGGCCCGCACTGCGGGGTCCGCGCCGCGAGCTTCCCCCCTGACCGTGGCGCGGGACCATCTGGACCGGTTCTCGCCGGGGGGAGCGGCTTGTCCCCCCGATGCCGCTCCCCCCGTCCTTCGTCCCGGGCCCCGGCCGCTCTCCCCGAGCGCCGGGGCCTTCCGCGTACGGGCCTTCGCGTACGGGGCGGAGAGGGCATGCGGAAGGGCCCGGTGCTCACGCACCGGGCCCTTCCGTCGAAGCGGTAGCGGAGGGATTTGAACCCTCGGTGACTTGCGCCACACTCGCTTTCGAGGCGAGCTCCTTCGGCCGCTCGGACACGCTACCGAGAGAGAGCTTAGCCCAAACTCCCCCGGCGATGAAATCCGCATCGAGCCGCAGGTCGGACGGTGGGTCAGCGCGCCCGGAAGAAGGCCGTCAGCTGCTGTGCGCACTCCTCACCGAGCACGTCGTGGATCACCTCGGGCCGGTGATTGAGGCGTCGGTCCCGGACGAGGTCCCAGAGCGAGCCGGCGGCGCCGGCCTTCTCGTCGACGGCGCCGAACACCACCCGGGCCACCCGCGCCTGCACGAGCGCTCCCGCGCACATCACGCACGGCTCCAGGGTCACGACCAGCGTGCACCCGGTCAGCCGCCACTCGCCGGTGGCCCCGGCCGCCCGGCGCAGCGCGAGGACCTCGGCGTGCGCGGTCGGGTCGCCCGTGGCCTCCCGCTCGTTGTGGCCGCGGGCGAGCACCTCGCCGTCCGGGGAGAGCACGACCGCGCCGACCGGTACGTCACCGGCCGCCGCGGCGGCGTCGGCCTCGGCGAGCGCCAGCCGCATCGCGGACCGCCAGGGATCCCGTACGGGGTCGGGCGCGGGTCCGGGGCGGGCGGGGGCCGCGGGGGCCTCGGCGCCGCCGGGGCCCGCGCGGCGGGGTTCCGTCGCGCGGGTGGAGTCCGTGAGCGCGGGCGGAGGGGAGCCGGCGGTGCCCGCCGGCCCCGCGGGCTCCGCCGGGAGGTGCGGGGGCACTAGCGCACGGCCTCCAGGACCTCCGCGGCGCCCAGCGCGTCCGCGATCTCCGCGAGCGCGTCGCTGTCGAGCGCGAGGAGGTCGTTCGGGGGCACGCCGAGGTCCGCGAGGACCAGCCGGTCACCCACGGGGGCGGCGGGCACGGTCTCGGAGGGGCCGGCCACCTCCTCGTCGTCGCCGTCCGCCGGGACGTCGAGCGGTTCCCCGTCCTCCGTACCGTCCAGGTCCAGCGTGTCCAGGTCGTCGACGGCATCGTCGAGGTCGTCGCCGAGGATCTCCCGGATGAGGATCTCCCCGTACGAGGAGCGGGTGGCGGCGGCGCCGTCGGAGACGTAGATCCGGGGGTCGTCCTCACCCTCCACACGGACGATGCCGAACCACGCGTCCTCCTGCTCGATGAAGACGATCACCGTGTCGTCGTCGGCCGAGGCCTCCCGGGCCCGGTCGACCAGATCGGACAGGGTCTCCACGTCGTCGAGCTCCGTGTCGCTCGCTTCCCACCCGTCTTCGGTGCGCGCGAGCAGTGCGGCGAAGTACACCTGACTCTCCCACTGATCAGAGGTGTGACGATCCGGCGGCGCGCTCCTGATGCCCCGCCCAATCGGCATCGTGACAGAAACAAGGGCCGCAGGAGAGGTCTTCGGCTCTTGCGTCGTGCATCAGTCTGAACGACACCGCGATCGGGCGGCGCGCGACCCCGGCGCACGGAGGGGGCGCACAACGGAGGTGCCGCGTACCGGGCGCCGGTACGGAGCGCGCGTACGAGACGGTCGCGTCCGCGCTCGGACCGGGCACGAGACGGTCGCGTCCGCGTCCGGACGGGGGCACGAGACGGTCGCACCCGCGCGGGCACGCGGTGGCCTCACCAGCGGAAGGTCCGCATCCGCATGGCCTGCCGCATCCGGGCCGCGCGGGCGCGGCGGGGCTGGACGCGCTCGCGCAGGGCCTTGGCCTCGTTGAGCTCGCGGAGGAACTGGGCGCGGCGCCTGCGGCGCTCCGCGTCGGTCTCCGGCTCAGGCTTTCCGCGCGCCTGGCCTGCGGTCTCTTCCGGGTCCGGCATCGGCCACACCACCCTGCGACTGGGTCCCTGTGACCCCACCTTCCCCCAGTGGCGCGAGTCGATGCCAGTACGGGGCGGGCTACTGTTGAGTCATGCGTCTCCACGTCGTCGATCACCCGCTGGTCGCCCACAAGCTCACCACCCTGCGCGACAAGCGCACGGACTCCCCGACCTTCCGGCGGCTCGCCGACGAACTGGTCACCCTGCTCGCCTACGAGGCCACCAGGGACGTGCGGACCGAGCAGGTCGACATCGAGACCCCCGTCACGCCCACGACCGGTGTGAAGCTGTCCCACCCGCGCCCGCTGGTGGTGCCGATCCTGCGCGCCGGTCTCGGCATGCTCGACGGCATGGTGCGGCTGCTCCCGACGGCCGAGGTCGGCTTCCTCGGCATGATCCGCAACGAGGAGACGCTGGAGGCGTCGACCTACGCCACGCGGATGCCGGAGGACCTCTCGGGCCGTCAGGTCTACGTCCTGGACCCGATGCTGGCGACCGGCGGCACGCTCGTCGCGGCGATCCAGGAGCTGATCAGGCGCGGGGCCGACGACGTGACGGCGGTCGTGCTGCTCGCCGCCCCCGAGGGCGTCGAGGTCATGGAGCGCGAGCTCGCGGGCACGCCGGTGACGGTGGTGACCGCCTCGGTCGACGAGCGCCTCAACGAGCAGGGCTACATCGTCCCGGGCCTGGGCGACGCGGGCGACCGCATGTACGGCACCGCCGAGTAGGCGGGCCGGGCGGGCCGTGTCCCGCGGGCGGCCCGGGCGTCCGCCCCGCGCTCAGCAGCGGGTGGGCGCCGGCTTCGGCTTGGCGAGGGCCGCCAGGGCAGCGTCCGCCGTCGCCTTCGGGGACAGGTTCTTAAAGGCCGTCCCGATGATCAGGTCGACATCCGCCGTGGCGCGGGTGTCGACCTTCGTCGTGGCGCCCGCGAGCTGCGTGGCCAGGACGGGGAAGATCCCCTTGGTGGCGGTGTTCGCCCCGAGCAGCACCCCGGTGCCCGGCACCTTCTTGTCGTAGGCGGCGGGCGCGTTGCCCACCTTGCCGATCTTGAAGCCCCGCTTCTTCAGCTCGTCGGCGGTCGACTTCGCGAGCCCGCTGCGCGGGGTGGCGTTGTAGACGTTGACCGTGATCTGCGCCGGCCTGGGCAGAGCGGCGGCGGGCGCCGCCGTCGGCTTGGGCGCGGGCTTGCAGTCGGCGCCCTGCTTGCCGGCCGCCGCGCTCCTCGTCCCCTCGTCGCCGCCCGTGAAGACGTCGACGAGCTGGAGCGTGCCCCAGCCGGTGGCACCGAGCACGACGACGGCGGCCGCGGAGGCGAGGACGATCCGGCGCCGGCGGTGGGGGCGGCGCATGCGCGGGTAGACATCCCCCGTGATGCGGTATTTTCCGCCCATTCCGGGGGGAGTGAGCATGCTCATGAGCGCAGCGTAATGCCGCCCGTCGGCGATGCCTACTTGATGATCATGTGATCGCGTCCGGATGGGGGTGAACTGCCCCCGAAAGGGTCAGTCGAGTTCCAGGACGCGGGCGTGCAGCACCTGCCGCTGCTGGAGCGCCGCGCGGACGGCGCGGTGCAGTCCGTCCTCGAGGTAGAGATCGCCCTGCCACTTCACGACGTGCGCGAAGAGGTCGCCGTAGAAGGTGGAGTCCTCGGCGAGCAGCGTCTCCAGGTCCAGCTGGCCCTTGGTGGTCACCAGCTGATCGAGGCGGACCGGGCGCGGGGCGACGTCCGCCCACTGCCGGGTGCTTTCCCGGCCGTGGTCGGGATACGGCCGGCCGTTTCCGATGCGCTTGAAGATCACACGGAAAGCCTACCGGGCGAGCGGCTCCCGGCGCAGCCACGCGGGGGCGGTGGGATGCTGGTGCAAACCATGACATAAGTGAAATCGGGGTCCCGTCATGAGCGTGAGTGAGATCGCCGCCGGATACGCCTTCGACGGGCCGGCCCTCGATCTGGGGGCCCTGCTGTGGGACGGCGCCTGCCATCCGGACGCGCCGGTCCGCGTCCCGCTCGCGGCCCTCAACCGCCACGGTCTGGTCGCCGGCGCCACCGGCACCGGCAAGACGAAGACCCTCCAGCTGATCGCCGAACAGCTCTCGGCACAGGGCGTCCCGGTCTTCCTCGCCGACATCAAGGGGGACGTCTCGGGGATCTCGGAACCCGGCCAGGACGGCGGGAAGGTCCGCGCGCGGGCCGCGGAGGTGGGGCAGACGTGGGAGGCGAAAGGCTTCCCCTGCGTGTTCTACGCGCTCGGCGGCACCGGCCCCGGCATCCCGGTGCGCGCGACCGTCACCGGCTTCGGCCCCCTCCTGCTCTCCAAGGTGCTCCAGCTGAACCGCACACAGGAGCAGTCCCTCGGCCTGATCTTCCACTACGCCGACGCCAAGGGCCTGGAGCTGGTGGACCTCAAGGACCTGCGGGCGGTGGTCGCCTTCCTGGTGTCGGACACGGGGAAGGCCGAGCTGAGGGGGATCGGCGGCCTGTCGACCGTGACGGCCGGGGTGATCCTGCGGTCGATCACCGCCCTCGAGCAGCAGGGCGCCGGGGCGTTCTTCGGGGAGCCGGAGTTCGACACCGGCGAGCTGCTCCGCACGGCGAACGACGGGCGCGGAATCGTCTCGGTCCTGGAACTGCCCGCCGTGCAGGACCGGCCCCAGCTGTTCTCGACCTTCCTGATGTGGCTGCTCGCGGACCTCTTCCACGACCTTCCGGAGGTCGGCGACCCGGAGAGGCCGAAGCTGGTCTTCTTCCTCGACGAGGCGCACCTGCTGTTCAAGGACGCCTCGAAGGCCTTCCTGGAGTCGATCACGCAGACGGTGCGGCTGATCCGCTCGAAGGGGGTCGGGGTCTTCTTCGTGACGCAGACCCCGAAGGACGTGCCGGCGGACGTGCTCGCGCAGCTCGGCAACCGGGTGCAGCACGCGCTGCGGGCCTTCACCCCGGACGACGCCAAGGCCCTGAAGGCGACGGTACGGACCTTCCCGAACTCGCCGTACGACCTGGAGGAGGTGCTGACCGGGCTCGGGACGGGCGAGGCGGTGGTCACCGTCCTGAGTGAGACGGGGGCGCCCACGCCGGTGGCGGCGACCCGGATGCGGGCGCCGGAGTCGCTGATGGGCCCGGTCGCGCCGGACGTCCTCGACGCGGCGGTGAAGGCCTCGCCGCTGTACGGGAGGTACGCGGAGGCGGTGGACCGCGAGTCGGCGTACGAGAAGCTGACCGCCGAGCAGCGGGCGGCGGAGGCGGCGGCCGAGGAGGCGGCCGCCCGGGCCGCGGCCGGTGAGGAACCGGCGGGTCCCGCCGGCCGCCCGGGTGGCGCCGCGCGGCCCGGGGCGCCGGCCCGTCCCGGCGGCACCGCGTCTTCCGGAGGCACGGGAGCGAGGGCCCCGGAGGAGGAGCCCTCGCTCGTCGAGCAGGTCGTCGGCAGCGGGATCTTCAGGTCCCTGGCCCGGTCGGTGGGCACCCAGCTGGGCCGGGAGATCACCCGCTCCCTCTTCGGCACCGCCCGCCGGCGGCGGTGAGGGAGGACCCGGGACCGGGACCGGCGTCCTACTCGGTGACCTCGTGGTGGTCGTCGTGCAGGCCGCCGCCGCTGCCCGCGTCACCCTCGGTCGGGACCGTGACGACCGGCTTGCGCAGGGAGGAGATGTCGTGGGCGTAGGTGCCCACGGCGTTGGCGATGACGTCGATGTTGGCGTCGAAGGCCGTCATGTTGACGTTGCTGAGGTCGTCGCCCGCGGCGTGGTAGTTCACGTCGTACGCGACGCCGGCCTGGCCGCCGAACTTGGCCGCCTGCGCCGGGGTCTTGATGCCCTCGGCGCCGGTGAAGGTGCCGCCGGACGGGATGCCGACCTTGATGAACGGGCCGTAGTCGGAGCGGCCGGTGAAGTCGGTGCCCTCGTGCGGGAGCCCGCGCTTGTCCATGAAGTCGGTGATGTCGCGCTCCAGCTGGGCGGAGCCCACGGGGCCCGCGCCCTCACCGACGTTGTCGGAGTTGTCGCCGTCGTACACGAACAGGCCGTAGTTCGGCGAGGCGATCATGTCGAAGTTGAGGTAGAGCTTGATCTCCTTGCGGTCGAGCTCCGTCAGGTTCTTGACGTAGTGCTCGGAGCCGAGGAGGCCGACCTCCTCCGCGGACCACCAGGCGAAGCGGACCTTGTTGCGGACCTTGTCCTTGGACTCGGCCAGCTCCAGGGCGGCCTGGAGGAGGCCGGCGGAGCCGGAGCCGTTGTCGTTGATGCCGGGGCCGGCGGTGACCGAGTCCAGGTGGGAGCCGAGCATCACGGTGTTGGCGGCGTTGCCGCCCTTCGTCTCCGCGATGACGTTGTTGGTGGAACGCTTCTCCTGGAGCTGGCGGATCTCGAACGAGAGGTCGACCGGGCCCTTGGCCAGGTCGGCGGCGAGCTTCTCGCCCTCGGCCTGGGAGATGCCGCCGGTCGGGATCTTCCCGGCGGCCGGGTCGCCGAGCGTGCCGGAGAGCAGGCCCGCGGTGTTGTTGTAGATGACCGCGCCGACGGCACCGGCCGCGGCGGCGTTCTTCTGCTTGTCGGCGAAGGCGCAGCCGCCGCGCTTGATCAGGGCGATCTTCCCGGTGAAGGTGCCGGAGGCGAAGTCGCCCGGCTCGCAGCCCGAGGTGCCGTCGGCGTCGACGGGGGCGGCGGCCAGACCGGCCGCGATGCCGCCGACCGGCGTGGACTTGGTGTACGTCATCGCCTTGATGTCGAGCGCGCGGGGCGCCGCGCCGAGGACGGAGGCCTTCTCGGCCAGCGTCTCGGTGTAGACGAAGTCGAACTTCTCGTACGAGACGAGGTAACCGGCCTTCTTCAGCTGCTGGTACACGTACGCGGCCGAGGCGTCGTGTCCGAGCGAGCCGGCCGCGCGGTGGCCGCCGGCCGAGTCGGCTATCGCCTGGAACTTCTGCAGGTGCTTGTACGCACCCTGCGCGGAGGTCTCCCGGACCAGCTTCTTCGCCAGCTTCGCGGCGTCGCGGGCCGGGGCGGCCGCCGGGTCCTGGCCGGCGGTGGCCGGCGAGGCAAGGACCAGGGGGGTGGCGAGGGCGGCGGCGGCCAGAATGGCGGCGGCTCGACGCTGGGTTGCGTTCACAGAAGTCCTTCCCGATACGGACGCGGTAGAGGGGAAGTTAGCGATCTGGGGGGCGCTCTGTGAACAGGTCCTTCGCAATTCCTGTCAGGATGAGCAGGAATGACACCCGGAATTATCAATTCCCGGTCGTTTTGCCGCTCTTGGCGGCCTTGGCCCCCTTGTCGCTCTTGCTCGTCTTGCCGCGTGAGGTCCCCTTTGCGGTCGTGGTGGTTCCGGCGGTTCCGCTTCCGGTCGTGGTGGTTCCGGTGGCCGTGGTTCCGGCGGTGGTTCCGGCGGCTTCGGTGGTGGTCGTTCCGGCGGCCTTCTCGGCCTTGGCCGCCGCCTTCATCTCCTGCTTGTGGGCCCGGACCTTCGCCAGCGATTCCGGCCCCGTGATGTCGGCGGCCGAGCGGTACGCGCCCTCCTCGCCGTACGCCCCGGCCGCCTCCCGCCACCCGGGGGGCCGCACCCCGTACCGCTTGCCGAGCAGGGCCACGAAGATCTGCGCCTTCTGCTTCCCGAAACCGGGGAGGGCCTGGAGCCGGGCGAGCAGTTCGCGGCCGTCCGGCACGTCCGCCCAGACGGCCTCGGCGTCGCCGCCGTACTCCTCGACCAGGAAGCGGCACAGCTGCTGGATCCGCTGCGCCATGGAGCCCGGGTAGCGGTGCACGGCCGGCTTCCCGGAGAGCAGGGCCGCGAACTCCTCGGGGTCGCGGGCGGCGATGTCGTGCGCGTCGAGGTCGTCGGCGCCGAGCCGGGAGGCGATCGTGTACGGGCCGGAGAACGCCCACTCCATGGGCACCTGCTGGTCGAGCAGCATGCCGACGAGCGCGGCGAGCGGGGAGCGGCCGAGCAGGGCGTCGGCCTCCGGCTGCTGGGCGAGGTGGATCTCGGGGCTCATGCTCCGATCATCCCGCCGGTCCCGCCGGGCCGCCCGGCGGGCTCACCCCTCCGGGACGTGCCGCCCCGCGGGGAGCGGGCCGGGCCGCCGGGTCGTCACCCCTCCGCGAAGCGCGCGAGGGCCGCCAGGACGTGCCGCCGGCCCGCCTCCGTAGGCGGGTGCCCGAGCCCCTCCAGCCGGCGGGGCACGCGCCGCCCCGGTTCTCAGGAGCGGAGGTTCAGCAGGTCGCGGACGCCCGCCTTGAGCCGGTCCGTCGAGAGGTCCTGGTCCACGGTCAGGTGGTGGATCAGGTCCGGTGAGAAGGGGGCGAGGAGGAGGTGGGCGAGGACCTTGCCGTCGGCCCCGGGGCGCAGCTGGGCGAGGAGCAGCGCCACGTGGGTGTGCATGACGCGGTACGCGCCGCCGGTGTACCGGCCGCGCGGCGCGGCGGAGTGCGCGGCGAGGAGGATCTCGCGCTGCTCCCCGACCCGGTCGACGAGGGCGTCGAGGAAGGCGTCGAGGCGTTCGCCGGGCGGGGCGCCGGGTCCGAGCGGTGGCGGGCCGCTCATGAACGCCTCCTGGAACTGGCGCTCGCGGTCGTCGAGGAGCGCCCAGAGCAGCTGGGAGACGTCCCCGAAGCGCCGGTAGACGGTGCCGACACCGATGCCGCTGGCGTGGGCGACCTGGTTCATGGTGACGGCCTCCGGGCCCTTCTCGGCGACGATCCGGGCGGCCGCGTCGAGGATCTTGCGCCGGTTGCGGGCGGCGTCGGCCCGCTCGGGGGCCGGTGCCCCGCGGCTGGGCAGGAGTCCGAGCAGTGGCGCCGGACCGTCCCCGGCCTGCGATTTCCTCGTGCTCATCAGCGTGCTCCCGTCCTCGTGCGCCGCCCCGTTCTCGTACGGAAGGCCCCCCTGGCCTCCCGGTGGGGCCCGGACGCGTCCGGGGTCCCGTTTCGAGCATACCGGCAGCCCTTGCTAAACGGAGCGCTATCCACTTAGCCTCGGATCGTTGAAGCGGAAAGTTATCCGATCGAGGAGAGTCCGTCATGTCCGTCAAGGTCGCCGTCATCTACTACTCGGCCACCGGAGCCGTTCACCAGCTCGCCCAGGCCGTGGCCGAGGGCGCGGAGAAGGCCGGTGCCGAGGTACGTCTGCGCCGGGCCGCCGAACTCGCCCCCGACGCCGCGATCGACGCCAACCCGGCCTGGCGCGCCCACGTCGACGCCACCGGTGACATCGAGGTCGCCACCCTGGACGACGTGGAGTGGGCCGACGCCTACGCCTTCGGCTCCCCGACCCGCTTCGGCAACGTCGCCGCGCAGCTGAAGCAGTTCATCGACACGACGGGCGGCCTGTGGCAGCGGGGCGTCACGGCGGACAAGCCCGCCACCGCCTTCACCAGTGCCCACAACCTGCACGGCGGCAACGAGTCGACCCTGCTCGCGCTCTACAACACCTTCCACCACTGGGGTTCGATCATCGTCTCGCCCGGCTTCACGGACCCCTCCGTGTACGCGGCCGGCGGCAACCCCTACGGCACCGCCCACCCCGGCGCCAACGGCGCCCCGTCCGAGACCGTCCTGCAGGCCGCCCGCTACCAGGGCGAGCGCCTGACCAAGGTCACCAAGTGCCTGAAGGGCCTCGCGGTCGACTGACCGGCCGCGAGACGGAGGACCCCCGGGCGACGCGCGCCTGCGCGTCGCCCGGGGGTCCTCGCGTCCACGGGGGCCGGTGTCACGCCAGGGACAGGAACAGCTTCTCCAGACGGGCCCGCATGACCTCGCGGTCCTCGGGGGACGCGCCGTTCTCCCCGGCGTCGGTCAGGCACTGCTGGAGGCCGGCCGCGATGATCGCGAACCCGGCCCGGTCGAGCGCGCGGGACGCGGCGGCGAGCTGCGTGACGACCTCCTCGCAGTCCCGGCCCTCCTCGATCATCCGGATGACGCCGGAGATCTGGCCCTGTGCCCGGCGGAGCCGGTTCAGGACGGCCTTGAGCTCCGCGCCGGCGAGATCGAGTTCCACAATCCTCCTCCATGGACGCCCCGGAGGGTCGTTCCTCTGCCTGTACGGGGGTCCGTCGCGGTCCCGGTCCCAGGATGTCACCCGCGGCGCCCGCACCCGTCTCCCCGGCCGCCGCTCGCACGGGCCCGCACCCGGTGGTCCCGGCGGCGGCCTCAGACGGTGCCGGGCGCCGCGTACCGGCGCAGGAACATCTCCACCCCGTCGGTGAGGAGCCGCTTACCCAGCTCGTCGCCGAGCTCCGTCCCGTACTGCTCGAAGACCATCTGTGGGAAAACGAGCAGCGAGTAGAGCTGGAGCACCGCCACCTCCAGGTCCGGGATCTCCAGGCGGCCCCGGTCGGCGAGGGCGCGCAGGGCGTCCGCGACGGCCGGGTGGTGACCCGTGGGGCCGTGGGCGCGCCAGGCGCGGCCGAGTTCGGGGAAGCGGTGCAGTTCGGTGGCGACGAGGCTGCGCAGGGCCCGGGCCTCGTCGTCGGCGCGGACGGCCCGTACCCAGGCGCGCCCCGCCTCGGTGAACGCGGCCCGCAGGTCCGCGGCCTCCGCGAGCCCGGCCAGGTCCGGCCCCTCCGGCCCGGTGGTCAGCGGCTCGTCGAGTGCGCCCGCGACGACGGCGGTGAAGAGGGCCTCCTTGCTGCCGAAGTGGTTGTAGACGGTCACCTTGGAGACACCGGCCTCGGCGGCGATGGCATCCATGCCGACGCCGAAGCCCTCCCGCAGGAACAGGTCGCGGGCGGCGCGCACGATGGCCTGCCGCTTGCGGGCGGCGCGGGGGCCGGAGGGGGCAGGCCGGGTGCCGCCCCGGGCGGCCGGCGCCTCGGAGGTGGGCGTGGCATCGGTTCCGGTGGGCGGCGCCCCGGGGGCGGGCTGGGCGGTCATGGGGGCAGCGTACCAACGCAACTGAACTCTTGAGTTCAACTGAACTGATCCGTACGGTTCAGTTCATGACGACCGGACATCCCGCGCCAAGGCCCTCCCCTGCCCACTCCGACCCCCACGCCCCGCCGCCCGGAGCCCCGGCGGCGCACCCGCGTCGCTGGGCCGCCCTCGCGCTGCTCTGCGCCGCGCAGTTCATGCTGATCCTCGACGTCACCGTCGTGAACGTCGCCCTGCCCTCCCTCGCGGCCGACCTCAGCCCCGGGCGTACCGCGCTGACCTGGGTCGTCACCGCGTACACCCTCTGCTTCGGCGGCCTCATGCTGCTCGGCGGCCGCCTCGCCGACGCCTTCGGCGCCCGCCGGATCCTGCTCACCGGCCTGGCCCTCTTCACCGCCGCCTCACTGGCCTGCGGGCTCGCCGGGAACGCCGCCGTCCTGATCGGCGGCCGGACCGCCCAGGGCATCGGCGCGGCCCTGCTCTCGCCCGCCGCCCTCGCCCTGGTCACCACCGGCTTCCACGGGCCGGAGCGGGCCCGCGCGCTCGGCGCGTGGGCCGCCCTCGGCGGTACCGGCTCGGCGGTCGGCGTGCTGCTGGGCGGAGCGCTCACCGCCGGCCCGGGCTGGCCGTGGATCTTCTACGTCAACGTGCCCGTCGGCCTCGCCCTGCTGCTCGCGCTCCCGAGGCTCCTGCCGCCCTCGCCGCGCCGCGCCGGATGCCGGCCGGACGTCCCCGGCGCACTGCTCGTCACCACGGCCACCGGCGCCCTCGTCTACGGCCTCGTTCGGGCGGGCGACTCCGGCTGGGCCTCCCCGGCGACGGTGCTGCCCCTGCTCGGCGCGCTGCTCCTGTACGCGGTCTTCGCCGCCGTCGAACGCGCGAGCCGGGCCCCGCTGATGGACCCCCGGGCGCTCACCCGGCGCCCGGTCGCCGCCGGCTCCCTGCTCATGCTGGTCGCGACCGCGCTCCTGATCTCCTTCTTCTTCCTGGGCTCCCAGCAGCTCCAGCACGTCCACGGCCTGGACGCCCTGCGCACCGGCCTCTTCTTCCTCCCGATCGCCCTCACCACGGCGCTCGGTGCCCACCTCGGCTCCCGCCTGATCGCCACGGCCGGACCGCGCGCCTGCGCCACCGGAGGCATGGCACTCGCCGCCCTCGCCTGCCTGCCCCTCGCCTTCCTCGACCCGGCCGCGGGCGGCGCCGGCCCCTGGACCACCCTGCTGCCCGCCCTCGCGACGGCCTCCCTCGGCCTCGGCGCGGTCTTCGTCACGGCGACCACCACCGCCCTCGGCCTCGTCGCCCCGCACGAGGCGGGTCTCGCCTCCGGCATCGTGAACACCTTCCACGAACTGGGCGGCTCGATCGGCGTCGCCGTCGTCTCCACCCTCGCCCTGGACGCCACGTCCCTGCCCCGCCCGGACGGCTTCACCACCACCCTCACCCTCTGCACCGTGGCCGCCGCGGCCATGGCCCTCACGGCCCCCCTCCTCATCCCGCGCGGCACACCGCACCTGAGGGGCGGGCCGCACGGGATGCACTGAGCGGGGGTGAACGGGTACGGCGGAGGGAGCCGGACCACCGGCCCGCCACCCCTGGTGAGCCTCAGCCAGGACCCGCCGGCCCTCAGTCCCGGATCGGGCCGGCCCTCACTCCTGGCTCGGTCCCGTCTCGTCGACCGGGCGGACGACCACCGGGTACTCCGGGGCCCCGGGCGGCTGGGGGCAGCGGGCGACGCGGGCGGCGATCTCCGTCACGCGGTCGAGGCTCGCGCAGTCCAGGAGCCAGTACCCCGCCAGCACCTCCTTCGTCTCCGCGTACGGCCCGTCCGTGACGACCGGCCGGCCGTCCCCGTCCACCGTCACGAACCGGGTCGTGGACGGGGCGGCGAGCCCCTGGGCGTCGAGCATCTCGCCCGAGGCCGCCAGCTCCTCGTTGATCGCGTTCATGTGGTCGTACATGACCTGGAGCTGTTCCTTGTTCCAGGCGGGGCTCGCCTCCGAACCGCGGCCGGTCATCGCCGCGTAGTCCGCCTCCGAGCCCAACACCATCACCAGGTACTTCATGACGTCCTCCTCCGGACTTCCCAGCAGCTCTCCGCCGCCTTCGCAGGAGAGTCGGAGCGGCGGGCACGTTCTCGACACCGCGCGGGAAGGAGTCGGGAAAGCCGGATAAATCACCCGGGAGCACCATCATGCCGGTGTGAACGCATTCACCTTCTCCGCCGCCTTCATCACCTTCTTCTCCGTCGTCGGCCCCCCGAAGGTGCTCCTCTCCTTCGCCGGCCTCGCGCAGGTCCACCCCGTCCGGCAGCTCCGGGCGATCGCCCTCATCTCCTCGGCCGCCGCCGTCCTCGTCGGCCTGGTCACCGGCATCACCGCGCCCTGGCTGCTCGACCTCTTCCACATCAGCACCCCCGCGCTCCAGCTCGCCGGCGGCGTCATCTTCTTCCTGTACGCCGTCGGCCTCGTCCTCGGGATCCACCTCGGCTCCGAGGGGATCCGGCAGGACGCCCCGGACCTCGTCAGCGGGGTGCGCGAGCTGCTCATGCCGTACGTGGTGAGCCCGCTCGCGATGACGGCGGTCCTCATCGAGGCGGCGGCCCGCGACTCCTTCACCTGGCGCTCGACGGTCGTCGGCGCGTACGTGACCGTCATCGCCCTCGACGTGGTCTGCGTCCTGCTCCTCATCCGGCTCCTGCGCCGCACCCACCACGCCACGATCGAGCTCCTCGGCCGCCTCCTGGGCCTGCTGCTGGCCGCCGTCGGGGTCGACCTGGTCCTCGACGGGCTCTCGGACCTGGGCGTCCCGGAACTGCCCACCCGTCACTAGCGCGCGGACGCCGTCCGGGGCGGGGCGGGCCGGTGACCCGGCGGCCGTCCGTTCGTGGGGCGGCTCCACGGGGCGAGCGAGGGGTCCGCGCTCACGGTGGTCGGCACGGAACAGTTCCCGCCTTCCTGAGCCCTCGCTCGCCGGTACGGCTTCAGGCGTCGGCCGCCGCCCGGTCCCCCAACGGCCGCCGGCGCAGGGCCGGGTCGGTGAGGGCGGCGGGACGCCACACGCCGTCGGGGGCGTACAGGTCGGTCCCCGGCGGCACGATGGCGTCGATCCGGTCCATGGCCTCGTCCGTGAGCAGCACCGGCGCGCCCTTGAGGAGGCCCTCCAGCTGGTCCATGGTGCGCGGCCCGATGATCACCGAGCTCACCGCCGGGTGCGCGGCGGCGAAGGCGATCGCGAGCTCCGGCAGGGTGCAGCCGAGGTCGTCGGCGAGCGCCACGAACTGCTCGACCGCGTCGAGCTTGGCGGCGGTCGTGGGCAGTGCCGGGTCGAAGCGGTGCGGCACGAGCGCGGGCCGCCCGGTGCTGAGGTCGATCGGACGGCCCTTGCGGTACCGGCCGGTGAGGAAACCGGAGGCGAGGGGGCTCCAGGTGAGCACGCCCATCCCGTACCGCTGCGCCACCGGCAGCACGGAGGCCTCCACGCCCCGCGCCAGCAGCGAGTACGGCGGCTGCTCGGTGCGGAAGCGGCGAAGGCCGCGCCGCTCGGCGACGGTGTGCGCCTCCACGATGTCCTCCGCCGGGAAGGTGGAGCAGCCGAACGCCCGGATCTTGCCCTGGGTGACGAGATCACCGAGGACGTCGAGGGTCTCCTCGATGTCGGTCCGGGGGTCGGGCCGGTGGACCTGGTAGAGGTCGATCCATTCGGTGCCGAGCCGCCGCAGGCTGTTCTCGACGGCCTGGGTGATCCAGCGCCGGGACAGCCCGCC
Source organism: Streptomyces sp. NPDC126503 (assembly GCF_040302405.1). Classification (NCBI taxonomy): domain Bacteria; kingdom Bacillati; phylum Actinomycetota; class Actinomycetes; order Kitasatosporales; family Streptomycetaceae; genus Streptomyces; species Streptomyces sp. NPDC126503. The sequence goes on along the minus strand of NZ_JBEORS010000029.1, from coordinate 5,497 downwards.
CCTGTTGCGGCCCTCGCCCAGGGGGAAGTAGACCTTGGTGGCGAGGACGGTGGCCTCGCGGCGGCGCCGGTCGCGGAGCGCCTTGCCGACGATTTCCTCCGACTCCCCGGCGGAGTACATGTCGGCCGTGTCGACGAAGTTGACGCCCTGGTCGAGGGCGGCGTGAATGATCCGTACGGACTCCTGATGGTCGGGGTTGCCGACCGCCCCGAACATCATGGTGCCGAGGCAGTAGGTGCTGACTTCGATCCCGGTCCCGCCGAGTACCCGATAGCGCATGCGCGCACTCTAGGAATTGGAGTGCGCTCCAGGGCAAGGCCTTTGGCCGGCCGCTACCGTTCCGTGGTCCCGCCCTCCAGAGCTTCGGTGAGGAAACCGGTGACCAGCCGGTGCAGGACGCCGGGCCGCTCCAGGTGGACGTCGTGCCCCGCGCCCGGCACGCTCGCGCCCCGCAGGCGGGGCAGGAGCCGGGCCATCTCCGCGTACTCCTCCGCGCCGACGATGCCGCCCCGGGAGCCCTCCCCGAGGACCGCGAGGACAGGGCAGGTGATCGCCGCCCATTCGTCCCAGAAGGCGCGTCGGGCGTTCTCCGCCACGGACGACACCATGACCTCGGGAGCGAACCGGGGCCACAGCCCGCCGTCCGCCCGCCGCTCCAGGCCGTCCGCCCAGCCTTCCCCCACGGGCCGGTTGCCCCCTCCGAGGTACGCGACGGCCGCCTCGCGTGAGGGGAACGGCACCGGCCAGCCGGCCAGCCACTGCCCGATCACCCCCGGCAGCCCCGGGTCGGCCCGGCCGGGTCCCGCCTCGACGAGGACGAGCGCGGCGACGAGGCCGGGATGGGCGGCCGCCGTGAGCAGCGCGGTGTGCCCGCCCAGCGACTGGCCCGCCAACACCGCCCGCCCGAGGCCGAGTTCCCGTACGACGGCGGCGGCGTCCGCGACGTACGCGGCGCGTGAGGTGTCCGCCGGGCGCCGCTCGCTGTTCCCGTGCCCGCGCTGGTCGAGGGCGACGACCCGGTGCCCGGCCCGCGCCAGCAGGCGCGCGGTGGCGTCCCACTCCCCGCCGTGCCCTGCGAGCCCGTGCAGAAGGAGTACGGGCGGCCGCGTGCCGCCTCCTCCCGCCCCTCCTGGGTGGTGGTCGCGGTACGCGAGCCGTACGCCGTCCCGTACGACGACCCCCTCGGTCGTCCGCGCCGTGTCATCGGTGGCCGTCATGCGGCCATGATGCCCCGGCAAGATCCGGACACGGCCTAAGGGTTGAGGAGTTGGTCGGCGACGGCGGTGCGGGCGTAGAGGACGGAGCGTCCGCTGCGGTGCGCGGTGACCAGGCCCGCGTTGCGCAGGGCGATGAGGTGCTGGGACGTGCCCGCGGCCGAGAGCCCGCAGTGGGCGGCGAGCTGGGTGGTGGAGGCGGGGGTGTCGAGTTCGGTGAGGAGCAGGGTGCGGGACCGGCCGAGGACGGCGGCGACCGCGTCGGTGGCGGCGGCCGGCCGGGGTTCCCACAGGGTGCCGATCCCGCGTGCCGGGTAGGCGAGTTGGGGCGGGTCGGGGTGGACGGAACGGGTCAGGATCCGGGGCCAGGCGAAGACGGAGGGCACGAGCAGCAGCCCGGAGCCGGCCTGGTCGCGGGTGAGCGCGCAGTGCCGCCGTACGAGACGCAGGGTGCCGTCGTCCCACCGTACGGTCTCGTGGAGTTCCCCCAGGACCCGGGCCGAGCCGTGCTCGGCCACCTGCCGGGCCCGGTGGAACACGTCCGCCTCCAGGACCTTCTGGATGCGGGCCCAGTAGGGGGCGAGGGCGAGCTCCCAGTAGGTGTCGATCTCGTCGGTGACCTTCCGCAGGGCCTGCTCGGGCTCCCGGTCGAGCAGCTGGAGCCGGGTGCTGCCGGGCTGTTCCGCGAGGAGTTTGCGCAGGTCGTCGCGGACCTGGGCGGCGGGGGTGCGGCGGATGGCGTCGAGTTCGGAGGAGAGGGTGGGGAACGGGCCGGCGGGCGTGGGGTTGAGGAAGTCGGCCAGATACCCGCCGGCCGGTATCAGGGCGGCCAGCCAGCCCCGGTCGAGTCCGGCCCGCGCGAGCCGGGGCCGCACCTGGGCGGCCCAGCGTCGGTGCGGGGCGACGGTGCCCGGCCCGGCCGCGCCGGTGAGGGCGCGGTAGCTGGTGACGACCTCCCACATGGGCGAGACGGCGAAGCGCGTCTGGGCGAGGTCGGCGGCGGAGAAACTGAGTTCGGATTCCACGGTCTCACCTCGTGAAGGGGTGGGGGCGGACCGGGCGGGCAACGCTTCCCCCGATCCCCGGTGCCCGGATTCGGCCTGAGCTTAATCATTGGAGGGCCCCGGGGGGCGGCGGCCAGTCTTCCCCCATGCCTGCCACTCGGACCACCACCCCCTTCCAGGGCCTCCCGCCCCTCGTCTGGACCGTCTTCGCCGGAACGATCGTCAACCGCCTCGGCTACCTGGTCACCCCCTTCCTCGTCTTCTTCCTCGCGTCCCGGGGCGTGACCGGTGCCGAGACCACCTACGTCCTCGGCGCGCTCGGCGCCGGCAACCTCCTCGGCCCCGCCGTCGGCGGTGTCCTCGCCGACCGGCTCGGCCGCCGGCCCACGATGCTCCTCGGCCTGACCGGCGCGGCGGCGGCGCAGGGCGCCCTGTTCCTCGCGCCGGGCGTGGTGACGATGGCGGTGGCCGCGCTGCTGATCAGCGCGGCCGGCAGCACGGTGTCCCCGGCGGCGTACGCGCTGATGGCCGACGCCGTCGAGGGCGAGCACCGCCGGCGGGCGTACGCGCTCCTCGGCTGGGGCGTCAACATCGGCACGGCGGTCGCGGGCGTCCTCGGCGGCTACCTCGCCGCCCAGGGCTACTGGCTGCTGTTCGCGGTCGACGCCGGTTCGATGCTGCTCTACGCCCTGGTGGTCGCCCTCCGCCTCCCGGAGCCGCCGCGCGCCGCGCCCGCCCCGCAGCAGAAGGACGGCATCGGGTACGGAGTCGTCCTGCGGGACCGCCTCACCCTGCTCCTGCTCCCGCTGCTCGGGGTGCAGCTGTTCGTGTACTCGCTCACCGAGGTCGCCCTGCCGCTAGCTGTCCGCGACAGCGGCCTCTCCCCGGCGGTGTACGGCGCGATGGCGGCCGTCAACGCGGTCCTCGTGGTCGCGCTCCAGCCCTTCGTGACGACCCGGCTGGCCCGCTTCCCGCAGCTGCGGGTGCAGAGCGCGGGCAGCGCGCTGATCGCCGTGGGCGTCGCGCTCACCGGCCTCGCGGACGGGATCGCCGGCTACACCGTGTCGGTCGTCGTCTGGTCCCTGGGCGAGGTCGTGGTCGCCGGCATCGCCGCCGGGATCGTCGCCAACCTGGCCCCGCCACACGCCCGGGGCCGCTACCAGGGCGCCTTCAGCTGGACCTGGGGCGTGGCCCGCTTCGCCGCCCTCAGCCTCGGCGTCACCGTCTACACCCAGCTCGGCCCGGCCGCGCTCTGGTGGACGGCCCTCGTCGCCGGCACGGCCACCGCGGCCGCGCTCCTGTCCCTGAGCGCCCGCATCACCCGCCGTACCGCCGAGGCCCACACCCTCGCGGCCTGAACGGTCCCGCCGGTGCTCCCGTCGCCCACGTCCGCGACGGGAGCACCGGCGTCGCCCCGCGTGCTCCACGGCCCGGTCGGCGTGCGGGGCGCGGCCGTGCCGCTCAGTCCCGCCGGATGTGCTCGGGGTCGACGTGCCGCCGCACCATCGGTACGGAGGCCAGCCCGGCGACCAGCAGCACCCCGAGCGCGCAGGTGAACAGCAGCGGCAGCGCGTCCCAGTCCCAGTGCACGGTGCCGCCCCCGGTGATCAGGTAACTGGATTCGGCCAGCCAGCCGGTGACGAGCGCGGCGCCGAGCCCGACCGCCAACGGCAGCACCACCTGCACCACCTGCACCACCCGCAAGGTCCCGGCCCGGGCGCCCAGCAGGGCCAGCGCCGCCACCTGTCCCCGCCGCTCCATCGCCCGGTCGGCCACGGACACCACGAAGGCGGCGACCCCGATGACGAGCCCCAGCACCATTCCCACGGCGAGCAGACTGCGGATGACGGTGAGCTGCGCGAGGGACTCGACCACGATCCCCACCGGATCGACGGCGGCGGTGGGCGCGACGGCGCCGATGCCGTCGAGCACCTTCCGGACGGTGACGGGATCGGCGCCGCTCACGAGCGTCAGCGCCCCGCCCGCCTCGGCGACGCCCGCCGGGAGGAGCGACGGCGGCACGAGCAGCGCGCCCGACCCGACGACGGACACGCTCCACGGGCGCACGTCGACCCGCTCGCGCGGGACGGTGAACATCGCCTTGCGCCCGTCCTCCAGGGCGAAGGCGTACCGCTCACCCGGCTTCGGGTCGTACGCGAAGGCGGAGTCGGTGTTCCGCAGCTGCATGACCTTCCCGTCGACGCAGCCGGACGCCCGCCGGGTGATCGCGGTGAGCTGCGCGCAGGTGGCGACCACCATCGAGGTCCGCGGCACGTCGCTCCCGTCCAGCGGATCCCAGGACCGGTACGACACCACGTGGTCCACCACGCCCGGCACCCGCTCCAGCGCCCGCCGCTGCGCCGCGTCGATCTGGTCCAGCTCGATCCGGTACTCCTGCAGCGGATCGGTCCGCCGGCTCACCTGGTCCAACTCCACGAGCACCCCCTGCGTGAGGGAGGCCCCGAAGACCAGCAGGACGAGCCCGGTGACCACCCGCAACGAGGCCCCCGGGTCCACCTCGGTCCGCCGCATGGCCAGCGCCAGCGGCAACGACTTCGCTGCCCCCGCCACCCGCTTCGCCAGCCACGCCGTGATCGGCGCCAGACCCCACACGAGCCCGGCACCCGTCAGCAGGACGGCCCCGGGCACGAGCAGCGAACTGGCGGACCCACCCGACGGGTCCCGCCCCATGACACTGAGCACGCAGTACCCGCCGATGACCCCGAGCCCGGGCACCAGCAACAGCGCCCCCGCCTTCCGCGGCGCCCGCCGCTCCCCGGTCCGCCGCACACTGATCGGCGACTTCGCGGCCCGTCGCGCACTGAACCGCCCCACCCCCCACGCCAGCGCCGGACACCCCACCACGCACCACGCGACGGTCTCCCACCCCGGCCGCCCGTCCTCCGGATACCAGTGCAACCCGGGCAACCCGACCCGCGCCATCACCTCATTGACCCCGACATACACCCCGACCCCGACCACGGCCCCCACGAACGCCGCGACCACACTCTCCCCCGCGTTCACCCGCATGGTGTCCCGCGCACTGAGCCCCACCAACCGCAACGCGGCCAACCGCCGCGCCCGCGACTCCCCGGAAAGCCGCGCGCAGACGGACAGGAAGATGACGAGGGGGAGAAGGACGACACAGGCAAGGGTGAAACGGAGGGCGTCGAGGGTGGAGGGTTCGATGACCTCTTGGCTCGAGTACTTGCTCCCGAACGTTCCGAGGGGAACGGCGTCAGGCAAGGCCTTCGCCTCGGTGCCGATGTAGGCGTAGAG
>NZ_JBEORS010000028.1:0-82901 GCF_040302405.1 Streptomyces sp. NPDC126503 | reverse complement strand
TCGATGACCTCTTGGCTCGAGTACTTGCTCCCGAACGTTCCGAGGGGAACGGCGTCAGGCAAGGCCTTCGCCTCGGTGCCGATGTAGGCGTAGAGAGTCGGAGGGGCGCAGCTGGATGCGGATGCCGTGTCGCAGGGACAGGCGGCCGACCACGAAGAGGCCCATGCGGCGGGAGACGGAGACGTCCACGGTGGGCGGCGAGGCGAGCCGCTCGTTGATCGCGGCGAGGTCCTCGGGGGAGAGGCCGATGCCGGTGTCGTGGATCTCGACCAGCACGCGGCCGTCGGGCAGCGCGTGACCGGTCACGCGGACCTTGGTCTGCGGGGAGGAGAACGAGGTGGCGTTCTCCAGGAGCTCGGCGAGGAGGTGCACGAGGTCGTTGACGACGCGGCCGGCGACCTCGGTCGCCGGGACCGCGGCCAGCTCGATGCGCTCGTACTGCTCCACCTCGGAGGCGGCGGCGCGCAGGACGTCGACGAGGGGGACCGGGCGGGTCCAGCGGCGGCCCGGCTCCTCGCCGGCGAGGACGAGGAGGTTCTCGCCGTTCCGGCGCATACGGGTCGCGAGGTGGTCCAGCTTGAACAGCGAGGACAGCTGGTCCGGGTCGGCCTCGCGGGACTCCAGCTCGGAGATGAGCGACAGCTGGCGCTGGATGAGGCCCTGCGAACGGCGCGAGAGGTTGGTGAACATCGCGTTGACGTTGCCCCGCAGAAGGGCCTGCTCGGCGGCGAGGCGGACCGCCTCGCGGTGCACCTCGTCGAAGGCCGCGGCCACCTGGCCGATCTCGTCCCGGGAGTGCACACCGACGGACTCGACGGAGGTGTCGACGTCCTGCGGGTCGGCCTCGGAGAGCTGCTTGACCAGCTCGGGCAGGCGTTCCTGGGCGACCTTGGTCGCGGTGTCCTGGAGCCGGCGCAGCGAGCGGATCATGGACCGGGCCACGACGAAGGCGCCGATGAGCGAGACGCCGAGGACGAGGAGGATCAGCGCACCGTTGATGACCGCGTCCCGCTGCGACTCCTGCCGCAGCTCACGGGCCATCATCTCCATCTCGCCGAGGAGCTGGCGCTCCATCTTGTCCATGGCGTCGATCTTGGTGCCGTACTCGTCGGTGAAGTTCAGGTGACCCCGCTTGGGGGCCTCCGGCATCGCCGAGTCGTTCTTCAGCACCCGCTCGGCGTACTTGTCGGCGGAGAGGATCGTGGGGTTGCTGGAGTTCAGCGGAGCGGTCAGCTCGGCGGCGTTGCCGCCGGTCGACTCGTACACCGCCTCGAAGGACTTGAGCTCGTCCTTCTCACTGTTGAGCGCGGCCTCGCCGTAGAGGCGGTCACCCTGCTGGATCTTTCCGGAGGTGGCGTCGCTCGACGGGAGGGCGGCGGCGATGATCGCCTGCTGGATGGAGGCGTACTCCTTGGCGGACGAGAACGCGGCGAGCGCGCGGGTCCGCTTGATCATCTCCGGGTTGCTGGTCGCCTGCGCCATGTCCTGCGAGAGGCTGAGCAGCGAGCGGATGAGCCGGCTGTACGCCTCGACCGTCACCGAGTCGGAGACGCCCTTGGCGTAGGCGGTGGTCCGGATCTCGTGGAGCTGCATCACCTGCGTGGCGATCTGCCCGACGTTCTGGCGGATGCTGCGCAGGGCCTCGTCGCCCTCGGTGGCCGGGATCTCCTCGGTGGCCTGGAGGAAGGCCTTCAGCTCGCGGTCCGTGCGCGTGCGCGGCTTGGAGACCAGGTAGTCGCTGGCCGGGCGGCCGTTGGCCAGCGGGCCGGCGGACTGGTCGCGCTCGTACTGGAGGGCCTGGGCGAGGTCGGTCGCCTCACGGGTCAGCTTGGTGAGCAGCTGCATGTGGTCGAGCTGCTCCATGTCCTGGAGCGACTCGCTGATGCGGATGCCGCCCAGGGTGGTCGCCGCGACCACGGGGAGGGTGAGGAGGGCGACCAGACGGGTGGAGATGCGCCAGTTCCGCAGGGCTATTCGCGGCCCGGCCTCGTTCTCCGCCTTCGGCGGGGGAGTGGCCGCGGCGTCGGACGGCGTGGCGGACTGCGCCGACGGACCCGGGCGGCGGCCGCCGTCGCCCTCGCCGGAAGGTCCCTTGCCCTGGTTCGGGGTGTGCGGGGCCGAGGGACCGCGGTCGGTCCCGGCACGCGGTTCCTGCTCCGCCGGAGCTTCCGCTCGGCCCTGACGGGCCTGGGCAGACCCCGAGCCATCCCTCTTGAAACGTCCCTGCACTAGCGTCGCAACCTCTGGACCAGGCGTCCCCCCGGGTGAACGGAGAGGACGGTGTCGGCGTCGATGGGGCGCAGGCGCGCCCCAGGCGGTCGATCGGTGACCGGCGCAGATCCCCCTTTCCCGCCACTCGGCCGGCGCTGCGTTGCGCCTTCTGCGCGCCGGCTTGAAACCCGCGGCGGTGCGTGGAATTCCAGCACAGTGCCGGACCTCCAACAAGGGCCGCGTGTCGCGCCCCGGAGGGGGTGACAACGTGTGCGCGCCAGGTCACCCCATGTAGAAGATGATCACGGATGATTCGGACTTTTCCTCTCCAATGGCCTGGCGTACCCGTGTGTCCCAGTCGCGATGATCAGGAGCGGAATAGCACATTCAGTGGCGGAATGTCCGTTTGGTTAAGGGTCGAGCGCTGTCCGTAATGCCTGGTATGGGCGTCAACGGGTGAGCAAACTCACACCCCGTTTGATGTCTTCGCCATGCATTCGAAGGGAATCAGATGTTTAGCCTGACGCTTTACAGATGCGCGCGCCCGCCCGGGCGCCCTCCCGGAACAAGGTCTGATCACCACGATGAAGACGACGACGCTCCGCACCACGGCCAACCCCCGCCGCTCCACCCTCGCCCACCTCGAGGACGCCGCCCAGCTCGACCGGGGCGCCCGCCCGGAGTACACGGCCGAGCTGCCCGGCAGGACCGCCAACCCGCGCCGCACCGTCCTCATGCAGCCCCCGGCCCCGTACCAGCCGCAGCCGTACGCGTCCGCCTCCCGCTGACCCCGCGCCCCGCCCGTACGGCCCGGCCCCGGCCGCCGGTCCGCCGCCCCGCGCCGCGTTAGCCTGGAGCGTCAGACTCCAGCCAGCACCAAGTGAGGGGCGACAGCACTCGTGCGCATCGCCAGATTCTCCCTCGACGGCAACGTCGCCTTCGGCGCCGTCGAGGGCGAGGGAACCGTCGAGTCCGCCGCGTCCGGCGGCCTGGTCCTCGACATCATCAAGGGCATCCCCTACACCGACTTCGAGCTCAGCGGGACGAAGATCCCGCTGAGCAAGGTCCGGCTCCTGCCGCCCGTGCTCCCCAACAAGGTCGTGGCCATCGGCCGCAACTACGCGGAGCACGCCCGGGAGCTCGGCAACGAGGTGCCCGACGTCCCCGTCGCCTTCTTCAAGCCCACCACCTCCGTGATCGGCCCCGGCGACGCCATCGAGTACCCCTCCTTCTCCCGCGAGCTCCACCACGAGGCCGAACTGGCCGTGGTGATCGGCCGCATGTGCCGCGAGGTGCCCCGCGAGCGCGTCAAGGACGTCGTCTTCGGCTACACCTGCGCCAACGACGTCACCGCCCGCGACGTGCAGCAGCGCGAGAAGCAGTGGGCACGCGCCAAGGGCTTCGACACCTCCTGCCCGCTCGGCCCCTGGGTGGAGACGGAGCTCGACCCGGCCGACCTGACCGTCCAGGCCACGGTCAACGGCGAGCAGCGCCAGCTCGGCCGCACGAGCGACATGATCCGCTCCGTCGAGGACCTCGTCGTCCACATCACCGAGGCCATGACGCTGCTCCCCGGCGACGTCATCCTCACCGGCACCCCCGCCGGGGTCGGACCCCTCAACGTCGGCGACGAGGTCGCCGTCACCATCGAAGGCATCGGCACTCTCACCAATAGGGTGATCAAGCGTGGCTAACGCGAACATCCGCGTCCGTTTCTGTCCCTCGCCGACCGGCAACCCCCACGTGGGCCTGGTCCGCACCGCCCTCTTCAACTGGGCCTTCGCCCGGCACAACCAGGGCACCATGGTCTTCCGCATCGAGGACACCGACGCGGCCCGCGACTCGGAGGAGTCGTACCAGCAGCTGCTCGACTCGCTGCGCTGGCTGGGCCTCGACTGGGACGAGGGCCCGGAGACCGGCGGCCCCCACGCGCCGTACCGCCAGTCGCAGCGGATGGACATCTACAAGGACGTCGCCGACAAGCTGCTCGCCGGCGGGTACGCGTACCACTGCTACTGCACCACCACCGAGCTGGACGAGCGCCGTGAGGCCGCCCGCGCCGCCGGCCGGCCCTCCGGCTACGACGGCCACTGCCGCGAGCTGTCCGCCGGTCAGATCGAGGTCTACCGGGCCGAGGGCCGCGAGCCGATCGTCCGCTTCCGGATGCCCGACGAGCCGATCACCTTCACCGACCTGGTCCGCGGCGAGCTCACCTTCACCCCGGAGAACGTGCCGGACTACGGCATCCTCCGGGCCAACGGCGCCCCGCTCTACACCCTGGTCAACCCGGTGGACGACGCCCTGATGGAGATCACCCACGTCCTGCGCGGCGAGGACCTGCTCTCCTCCACCCCGCGCCAGATCGCGCTCTACAAGGCGCTGATCGAGCTGGGTGTCGCCAAGGAGATCCCCGCCTTCGGCCACCTGCCGTACGTGATGGGCGAGGGCAACAAGAAGCTGTCCAAGCGCGACCCGCAGGCCTCCCTCAACCTCTACCGGGAGCGCGGCTTCCTCCCCGAGGGCCTGCTGAACTACCTCTCCCTGCTCGGCTGGTCCTTCTCCGCCGACCAGGACGTCTTCACGATCCCGGAGATGGTCGAGAAGTTCGACATCGCCGACGTGAACGCCAACCCGGCCCGCTTCGACCTCAAGAAGGCCGAGTCGATCAACGCCGACCACATCCGCATGCTGGACGTGAAGGCCTTCGCGGAGGCCTGCGAGCCCTGGCTCCGTGCCCCGCACGCCCCCTGGGCGCCCGAGGACTTCGACCGCGCCGCCTGGGAGGCCGTCGCGCCGCACGCCCAGACGCGCCTCACCGTCCTCTCGGAGATCACGGCCAACGTCGACTTCCTCTTCCTGAAGGAGCCGGTCTTCGACCAGGCGTCCTGGGACAAGGCGATGAAGGGTGAGCCCGCGGCCCTGCTCACCACCGCCCGCGAGAAGCTCGACGGTGCCGACTGGAGCGACCCCGAGTCGCTCAAGAACGCCGTCCTGGCCGCCGGCGAGGCCCACGGCCTCAAGCTCGGCAAGGCGCAGGCCCCGGTCCGCGTCGCCGTCACCGGCCGCACGGTCGGCCTGCCCCTCTTCGAGTCCCTGGAGGTCCTCGGCAAGGAGCGCGCCCTGGCCCGGATCGACGCGGCCCTGGCCAAGCTCTCCGCGTAACGGCCCTTCCACGCTCGGTACCCCCGTCCCCTCCCGGGACGGGGGTACCGTCGTTCCATGACGATCCGCGCGGTGCTCTGGGACATCGACGACACGATCTTCGACTACGCCACCGCCGACACCCGCGGCATGCGCGACCACCTCGCCGCCGAAGGGCTCCTCGCCGCCTACGGCACGGCCGAGGCGGCCCTGGACCGCTGGCGCGAGCTCACCACCCTGCACTGGCGGCGCTTCGAGACCGAGGGCGGCGACTTCCGCGAGCAGCGGCGGGACCGGGTCAGGGACTTCCTCGGCAGGCCGGAGCTGACCGCCGGCGAGGCCGACGGCTGGTTCGACCGGTACGTGCGGCACTACGAGGCCGCCTGGAGCCTCTTCCCGGACACCGTCCCCGTGCTCGACCTGCTGGCCCGTGACTACCGTCACGCCGTCCTGTCGAACTCCAGCATCCACAACCAGGAGCGCAAGCTGCGGCTCCTCGGGATACGGGACCGCTTCGAGGCCGTCCTGTGCGCCGCCGAGCTCGGGGTGGCCAAACCGGCCCCCGAGGCCTTCCACGCCGCGTGTACGGCCCTGGGTCTGCCCCCGCACCAAGTGGCGTACGTGGGGGACCAGCCCGACATCGACGCCCGGGGCGCCGTGGAGGCGGGGCTCATGGGCATCTGGCTGGACCGCGCGGGTACCGGCGGCCGTCCCGAGCTCAGCCGCATCACGGACCTCCACCAGCTTCCCGCGCTGCTCGGCGGGCCAACCCGTTTTGGAGCCCGGTCCACCTTCGGGTAATGTTCTTCCTGCGCCGAGGGGAGCAAGCCGAAAGGCAAGAACCCGGAAAGCGCAAGCCGAGCAAGATCCCCCTGGTGGGGAGGTTGCACCGGTGGCCTATGGTGTAATTGGCAGCACGACTGATTCTGGTTCAGTTAGTCTTGGTTCGAGTCCAGGTAGGCCAGCTCGCAGAGCTCATCTGCAACCGTGGATCTTTCCACAAAGCCCCCGTTGTGTAGCGGCCTAGCACGCCGCCCTCTCAAGGCGGTAGCGCCGGTTCGAATCCGGTCGGGGGTACAGATCCTTCCCGCGGGATCACCAGGGTCGCTCCCGGTGATCTCGATGCAGGATCGCTAGGGCCCCCGTTGTGTAGCGGCCTAGCACGCCGCCCTCTCAAGGCGGTAGCGCCGGTTCGAATCCGGTCGGGGGTACCAACTGGTCTATACCACCAGTGGCCTATGGTGTAATTGGCAGCACGACTGATTCTGGTTCAGTTAGTCTTGGTTCGAGTCCAGGTAGGCCAGCGGATCTTCATTGATCTTGCCCCCGTTGTGTAGCGGCCTAGCACGCCGCCCTCTCAAGGCGGTAGCGCCGGTTCGAATCCGGTCGGGGGTACGCACAGAAGAAGCCCTTCCCTTCGGGGGAGGGCTTCTTCGCTGTTCCCCGCCGGAGGCACAAGTCCGGCCCACCGCTGCGGCGTTGGAGCGGTGGGCCGGGGGACGTACAGGTGAAGAGGGGAAGATCAGCCGTTGCGGCGGAGCGCCTCGGAGAGGCGGGCGGCGGCGTCGATGACCGCCTGGGCGTGCATGCGGCCCGGGTGGCGGGTCAGGCGCTCGATCGGGCCCGAGACCGACACGGCGGCCACCACGCGGTTCGAGGGGCCGCGTACGGGCGCGGAGACGGACGCCACGCCGGGCTCCCGCTCGCCGATCGACTGGGCCCAGCCGCGGCGCCGTACGCCCGACAGGGCCGTCGCCGTGAAGCGGGCGCCCTGGAGGCCGCGGTGCAGCCGCTCGGGCTCCTCCCAGGCCATCAGGATCTGCGCGGACGAGCCGGCCTTCATGGTCAGCGTCGAGCCGACCGGGACGGTGTCCCGCAGGCCGGACAGCCGCTCGGCCGCCGCCACGCAGATGCGCATGTCGCCCTGGCGCCGGTAGAGCTGCGCGCTCTCGCCGGTCACGTCGCGCAGGTGCGTCAGCACCGGCCCGGCGGTCGCGAGCAGGCGGTCCTCACCGGCCGCGGCGGCGAGCTCCGCGAGCCGCGGTCCGAGGATGAACCGGCCCTGCATGTCGCGGGCCACCATCCGGTGGTGTTCCAGTGCCACGGCGAGACGATGTGCCGTGGGTCGTGCGAGTCCCGTCGCCGCGACCAGACCTGCGAGGGTGGCCGGACCGGACTCCAGGGCGCTCAGGACAAGGGCTGCCTTGTCGAGAACGCCTACGCCGCTAGAGTTGTCCATGCAACGATATTCGCGTCTCACTCTGTGAAACGCAAGTTCAATTTTCCCGGGAACTTGTCACTCTGGTGAGGCGGCCGCACAACGGCCCGCCAAACGGGTCTCTAGTGGTGCCGGCGCAGCCGCCGGCCGGAGGGAAAGCGATGGGTAGGACACTCGCGGAGAAGGTCTGGGACGACCACGTCGTCCGGCGCGCCGAAGGCGAGCCCGATCTCCTCTTCATCGATCTGCACCTGCTGCACGAGGTGACCAGCCCCCAGGCGTTCGACGGGCTCCGCCAGAACGGGCGGCGGGTGCGGCGTCTCGACCTCACCATCGCCACCGAGGACCACAACACCCCGACCCTCGACATCGACAAGCCGATCGCCGACCCGGTCTCCCGCGCCCAGCTGGAGACCCTGCGGAAGAACTGTGCCGAGTTCGGCGTGCGGCTGCACCCGCTGGGCGACGTCGAGCAGGGCGTCGTCCACGTGGTGGGACCGCAGCTGGGCCTGACCCAGCCCGGCACCACCGTCGTCTGCGGCGACTCCCACACCTCCACGCACGGCGCCTTCGGCGCCCTCGCCTTCGGCATCGGCACCAGCCAGGTCGAGCATGTGCTCGCCACCCAGACCCTGCCCCTGGCCCGCCCGAAGACCATGGCGATCACCGTCGACGGCGAGCTGCCCGAGGACGTCACCGCCAAGGACCTGATCCTGGCGATCATCGCGAAGATCGGCACCGGCGGCGGCCAGGGCTACATCCTGGAGTACCGCGGCTCCGCCATCGAGAAACTCTCGATGGAGGCCCGGATGACCATCTGCAACATGTCCATCGAGGCCGGCGCCCGGGCGGGCATGATCGCCCCCGACGAGACCACCTTCGCCTACCTCAAGGGCCGCGCCCACGCCCCCGAGGGCGAGGACTGGGACGCCGCCGTCGCGTACTGGAAGACCCTGCGGACCGACGAGGACGCCGTCTTCGACGCCGAGGTCGTCATCGACGCCGCCGAGCTCGCGCCGTTCGTCACCTGGGGCACCAACCCGGGCCAGGGCGCGCCGCTTTCGGCGAACGTCCCCGACCCCGCTTCGTACGAAGACGCTTCGGAGCGCCTGGCCGCCGAAAAGGCCCTGGAGTACATGGGGTTGACCGCCGGACAGCCGCTGCGCGAGATCACCGTCGACACCGTCTTCGTAGGCTCGTGCACCAACGGCCGCATCGAGGACCTGCGCAACGCCGCCGAGCTGCTGAAGGGCCGCAAGGTCGCCGACGGCGTCCGCATGCTGGTCGTCCCCGGCTCGGTGCGGGTCGCCCTGCAGGCCGTCGAGGAGGGCCTGGACAAGGTCTTCAAGGAGGCCGGCGCCGAATGGCGGCACGCGGGCTGCTCCATGTGCCTGGGCATGAACCCCGACCAACTCGCGCCGGGTGAGCGCTCCGCGTCCACCTCCAACCGCAACTTCGAGGGCCGGCAGGGCAAGGGGGGCCGCACCCACCTGGTCTCCCCCCAGGTCGCCGCCGCCACCGCCGTCCTCGGCCACCTGGCCTCCCCGGCCGATCTGTCCGACGTCGCCACCACCGCGGGGGTCTGAGGAACCATGGAAGCTTTCACCACCCACACCGGCCGGGCCGTCCCGCTGCGCCGCAGCAACGTCGACACCGACCAGATCATCCCCGCCCACTGGCTCAAGAAGGTCACCCGGGACGGGTTCGAGGACGGTCTCTTCGAGGCCTGGCGCAAGGACCCCGAGTTCGTCCTCAACCGCCCCGAGCGGCAGGGCGCCACGGTCCTGGTCGCCGGCCCCGACTTCGGCACCGGCTCCTCCCGTGAGCACGCCGTCTGGGCCCTGCAGAACTACGGCTTCAAGACCGTCATCTCCTCCCGCTTCGCCGACATCTTCCGCGGCAACTCGCTGAAGAACGGACTGCTGACCGTCGTCCTGCCGCAGGAGACGGTGGACGCGCTGTGGGAGCTGACCGAGGCCGACCCGACCGCCGAGGTCACCGTCGACCTGGAGCGCCGCAAGGTCCTCGCCGCCGGAATCGACGCCGACTTCGAGCTCGACGAGAACGCCCGCTGGCGCCTGCTGAACGGCCTCGACGACATCAGCCTCACCCTTCAGAACGAAGCGGACATCGCGGCCTACGAGGCGGGCCGGCCGTCCTTCAAGCCCCGTACAATTACGGCCTGAGCAGCGCTTTTCCAAGACTGCGCCCCCCACCCTCCGGTGGGGGGCGCAGTCGCTTGTTGAGACCCTGTCGGGCGACAACTCGCCCCAGATGGCACAATCGGTGCATGGAACGCGACAGCCAACTCGAGCTCTACGAGGCAGTCGCCGCCCGATTGAAAGAAGCGCACACAAGGGTGCGCGCACTGCAAGTCCCGGAGGGCGTAAGGATGGCGCTGTCCCGGAAGCTGCTGGTCGTCACGGCCGCGGCGAAGCACGATCTCAAGGACGCGGCAGCGCGTCTGGACCGGTTGATGAAGGACCTCGACGAGGGCCGATTCCCAGAGGACGACTGACACCAGGAACTCCGCGACGCGTCTTCCGCGTTGCGGCACTAGGGTGATTAGCCCGTTTCGTGTTTGATTTGCGGTATATACATGCCTAACGTGCGAAAAAGCTTGAACACTTTCGTTCTGGCAATGTCTCCGAAGGGGAAGACGTGAACAAGGCGCAGCTCGTAGAAGCGATTGCCGACAAGATGGGCGGTCGCCAGCAGGCCGCCGACGCCGTCGACCACGTGCTCGACGCCATCGTGCGTGCCGTGGTCGCCGGCGACCGGGTCTCGGTCACCGGCTTCGGCTCGTTCGAGAAGGTCGACCGTCCCGCCCGGTACGCCCGCAACCCGCAGACGGGTGAGCGCGTCCGGGTGAAGAAGACCTCCGTCCCCCGCTTCCGCGCAGGTCAGGGCTTCAAGGACCTGGTCAGCGGGTCGAAGAAGCTCCCCAAGGGCGGCGAAGTCTCCGTCAAGAAGGCCCCCAAGGGCAGCCTGACCGGCGGAGCCTCGGCCACGGTCAAGAAGGCCGCCGCCAAGAAGGCCACCACCGCCAAGAAGGCCGCCGCGAAGAAGGCGACGCCGGCGAAGAAGACGGCCACCACCGCCGCCGCGGCCAAGAAGACGACGCCGGCGAAGAAGACCACCACGGCCGCCACCGCGAAGAAGACGACGCCCGCGAAGAAGACGGCCACCACCACGGCCGCCGCCACGAAGAAGGCGACCCCGGCGAAGAAGACGGCCACCACCGCCGCCGCGACGAAGAAGACCGCCGCGAAGAAGACCGCTCCGGCCAAGAAGGCCACGGCGAAGAAGGCTCCCGCCAAGAAGACGACGGCGCGCAAGACCACCGCCAAGAAGACCGCCGCCAAGAAGTAAGGACGCGCGGTACGTCCGTCCGCCGGGCCGGGCTCCCACCGGGGAGCCCGGCCCGCGGCGCGTCCGGCCCTCCCGCCCGGGACCCTCCCGGCGGGATCCGGAGGAAAGACCTAGAAGGTCTGCAGCGTCACCAGGGTGATCCGCGGCGCCCCGCCGCCCGTGCCCGGCTCCGTCTCGATCCGCACCCGCTGCCCCGGCCGCAGCAGCCGCAGGCCGCCCGCCTCGAAGGCCTCCGCCCCGAACTCCACCGGGGTGCCGTCGTCGAGCAGCACACTTCCGGTGCGGGTCTCGGGGTCGTACGTGAACGCGGTCGCCTGCATGGACCGCAGCCTATCCGGCCACCGGCAGCCAGCGGGCCGCCGTCCGCGGGCCGAGCCCCAGCGCCCGCGCCGCCGCCAGATCCTCGCCCGTGTCCACGTCCCGGCGGACGGAATCCACCCCGGCCGACCGGATTTCCACCGCCCCCGTGGACAAATGCCGCAGCCGCGACGGACCCCCGAATGCCGGTTCCAATTCCACTCCCGGCGCGGCCGAGAGGAATGTCGTACCTATTTCGGCGGCATCCGCGAGAAATGCCCGCGGAAATTGTCGGGCCGTGTCCAGGACCCGCGCCAGCTCGTCCGGCCGCAGCGCCGGAAGGTCCGCGCCGAGCGCCGCCACCCGTGCCGCCGGCCGCTCCCGCCGGACCACCCGCGCCCCGTGCGCGAGGGCCGCGTTGAGTCCCGCCCCCGGAACGTCCGGCTCTATCCGCGCCCCCACGGCGGCCAGGGCCGCGCCGGCCGCCGGATCGTCGGTGACGACCGTCACGTCCCGCACCCGGGCGCAGGCCAGGGCCGCCCCCACCGTGTCCTCGGCGAAGGCCAGCGCCAGCCGGGGCCGCAGCCGGTCGCCCGCCGAGGGCGTCAGCCGGCTCTTGGCCCGCGCCAGCGGTTTCAGGGGGACGACCAGGGACCAGCGGTCGTCGGCGTCGGTGTTCATCGCACCCCATTCTGTCCCGCCCGCCCGGTCCGGCCGGGGGCCCGGGGCGTACCGTGTCCTCGACAGAGCAGGAGCATGGGGCGACACTTGACCCCCTGCCAGCAAGACCCGGAGAAAGGTGTCCGCGTGCCCCGCCGCAGAATCGGCTTCTGGTACCGCCTCGCGGCGGTCATCGCCAAACCCCCCCTGGTGGTTCTGTTCAAGCGGGACTGGCGCGGCATGGAGCACATTCCGGCCGACGGCGGATTCATCACCGCGGTCAACCACAACTCCTACCTGGACCCGCTGTCGTACGCGCACTACCAGTACAACACCGGGCGCGTCCCCCGCTTCCTCGCCAAGGCCGCCCTCTTCAAGGGCTCCTTCGTCGGCACGATGCTCCGCGGCACCGGACAGATCCCCGTCTACCGCGAGACCACCAACGCCCTCGACGCCTTCCGGGCCGCCGTCGACGCCATCGAACGCGGCGAGTGCGTCGCCTTCTACCCCGAGGGGACGCTCACCCGCGACCCCGCCATGTGGCCGATGGCCGGCAAGACCGGTGCCGCCCGCGTCGCGCTGCTCACCAAGGCGCCCGTCATCCCGGTGGCCCAGTGGGGCGCCAACCTCGCGATGCCGCCGTACGCCAAGGAGAACAAGTTCAGCCTCTTCCCCCGCAAGACGCTGACGGTGCAGGCCGGCCCGCCGGTCGACCTCTCCCGCTTCTACGACCTGGAGCCCACGCCCGAGGTGCTGCGTGAGGCCACCGAGGTCATCATGGCGGCCATCACCGCGCTGCTGGAGGAGATCCGCGGCGAGAAGGCGCCCGCCGAACCGTACGACCACCGCAAGGCCCGTCTGGAGCAGCGGCGCAAGGCCGCCGAGGGAGGCGCCAAGTGACCAGGGCAGCCGTCTTCGGCAACGGATCCTGGGGGACCGCCTTCGCGATGGTCCTCGCCGACGCGGGCTGCGAGGTGAGCCTCTGGGGCCGGCGCGCGGAGCTCGCGGACACGATCAACCGCACCGGCGTCAACCCCGACTACCTGCCGGGCGTCGAACTCCCCAAGGGCATCACGGCCACCGCCGACCCGGCCGAGGCCGCCGCGGGCGCCGACTTCACCGTCCTGGTCGTCCCCTCCCAGACCCTCCGGGGCAACCTCGCCGCCTGGGCGCCCTCGCTCGCCCCCGGCACCGTCCTCGTCTCCCTCATGAAGGGCGTCGAACTCGGCACCGCCAAGCGGATGAGCGAGGTGATCCAGGAGGTCGCGGACGTGCCCGCCGACCGGGTGGCGGTCCTCACCGGACCCAACCTGGCCAAGGAGATCGCCGCCCGGCAGCCCGCGGCCGCCGTCGCCGCCTGCGCCGACGAGAGCGTCGCCCAGCGGCTCCAGGCCGCCTGCATGACCCCGTACTTCCGCCCGTACACCAACACCGACGTCGTCGGCTGCGAACTCGGCGGGGCGGTCAAGAACGTCATCGGACTCGCGGTCGGCATCGCCGACGGCATGGGCCTGGGCGACAACTCCAAGGCCACGCTCATCACCCGCGGCCTCGCCGAGACCACCCGCCTCGGCCTCGCCATGGGCGCCGACCCGCTCACCTTCTCCGGTCTCGCGGGCCTCGGCGACCTCGTCGCCACCTGTTCCTCGCCGCTCTCCCGGAACCACACCTTCGGCACCAACCTCGGCCGGGGCATGACCCTCCAGGAGACCATCGCGGCCACCAAGCAGACCGCCGAGGGCGTCAAGTCCTGCGAGTCGGTGCTCGATCTGGCCCGCCGCCACGGCGTCGACATGCCGATCACCGAGACCGTCGTCTCCATCGTCCACGAGGGCAAGCCGCCGATCGTCGCCCTCAAGGAGCTCATGTCGCGGTCCGCCAAGCCCGAACGCCGCTGAGCGGTACGGCCCGGCGGCCCGGACGGCCGAACGGGCCGCCGTCGCTGGGCCGGACGCGCGGAGGCGGAGCGGGGCGCTCAGGAGTTCGGGAACCGCAAGGTACCCTCGTCGCGATATGAGCGAGAACACCCAGAGCCCCCGCAAGCCGCGCGTGGCCGTCGTCTTCGGCGGCCGCAGCTCCGAGCACGCCATCTCCGTCGTCACGGCCGGCGCCGTCCTGAGCGCCATCGACCGGGACAAGTACGACGTGCTGCCCATCGGCATCACGACGGACGGGCGCTGGGCGCTCACCGCCGACGCGCCGGAGCGGATGGCCATCGCCGACCGTGCCCTGCCGAACGTCGCCGACCTGGCCGAGTCCGGCGAGGGCGGCGTCGTCCTCCCCGTCGACCCCGCCCACCGCGAGGTCGTCCTGGCCGAGCCCGGCGCCGTCCCCAAGGCCCTCGGCGAGGTCGACGTGGTCTTCCCCGTGCTCCACGGCCCGTACGGCGAGGACGGCACCCTCCAGGGCCTCCTGGAGCTCTCCGGCATCCCCTACGTCGGCGCCGGCGTCCTCGCCTCCGCCGTCGGCCAGGACAAGGAGTACATGAAGCGGATCTTCGTCTCGTACGGCCTGCCCGTCGGCCCGTACGAGGTGGTCCGCCCCCGCGAGTGGGACCAGAACCCGGCCGCCGCCCGCAAGAAGATCGTCGAGTTCGCCGCCGACCACGGCTGGCCGCTGTTCGTGAAGCCGGCCCGCGGCGGCTCCTCCGTGGGCATCACCAAGGTGGACGACCTCTCCGGTCTGGACGAGGCCATCGAGGAGGCTCGCCGGCACGACCCGAAGATCCTGGTCGAGGCGCTCGTGAGGGGCCGCGAGATCGAGTGCGGCGTCCTGGAGTTCGAGGACGGCCCGCGCGCCAGCGTCCCGGCCGAGATCCCGGCCGTCACGGACCACGACTTCTACGACTTCGAGGCCAAGTACATCGACTCGGCCTCCGGGATCGTGCCCGCCCCCATCGGCGAGGAGGCCACCGCCGAGGTCCAGCGCCTCGCCGTCGCCGCCTACGAGGCCGTCTCCTGCGAGGGCCTGGTCCGCGCCGACTTCTTCCTCACCGAGGACGGCGACTTCGTCATCAACGAGATCAACACGATGCCCGGCTTCACGCCGATCTCCATGTACCCGCGCATGTGGCAGGAGTCCGGCGTGAGCTACCCCGAGCTGGTCGACCGGCTGATCCAGGCCGCACTGACCCGCTCCACGGGCCTGCGCTGACCCTCCGCCCCCGGGAGCCGGCCGCCGCGCACGCGGGGCCGGCTCCCGGGGCACGTCCGGGCGGCGTCAGGAGCACGCCTCGGACTCGAGCGCGCACGGGATCGTCGCCGACACCGGCTCCGCGAGCGCCGCGAGCGGCCCCGCGTCGTGCGCGAACCGCTCGTCCAGGCTCACCTCCACGTACGTCCTGCGGTACACGGAGGTGAACCGGGTCCCACCGCCCTCCGGACGTTCCAGCATCCAGTTGACGCCGTTCGCGGAGACGCCCTGCGCCTTCGGATCGCTCATCTTTTCGGGCCGGGGGACCCCGCAGCGCAGTACGATCGCACCGTCACCCCACCCGGCGGTCAGCTCGGAGCCGGGATCGGGATCGGTCCGCTCCAGCCCCGCCACGGTGTCGGGCAGCTCCTTCGCCAGTGCCTGGCAGAGGGCAGCCTCCGCCGCCGGCGGGCTGGGGACCGCCACGGACGCCCCGGCGTCCCACGGGACGCACCCGGCGACGGTCAGCAGCAGGGCGGCGGCCGACAGGGCGGAGGGCAGGCCGAAGGGCCGGTGGGAAGACATCACCGGCCAAGCGTAGACGGGGGCTACAGATGAACGACCGGGCAGGTGAGCGTGCGTGTGATGCCGTCCACTTGCTGGACCTTGGCGACGACCATGCGCCCCAGCTCGTCCACCGTGTCGGCCTGCGCGCGCACGATGACGTCGTACGGTCCGGTCACGTCCTCGGCCTGGATCACCCCCGGGATCTTGGAGATGGTGTCGGCGACGGTCGACGCCTTGCCCACCTCGGTCTGAATAAGGATGTACGCCTGTACCACGGAACCTCCAGGGCGACCACGAGGATCGTGTGGGAGAAAGAGACGCCACGTTATCGCGTCGCCGCGGGCCGCGGGGAGACCCACGTGATCCAAAGCGTCCGGGTTGTGGCGTACACAGGACAGAAGTTGACGGTCTACTTGACGGTACCCAGCACGGTGACGGCCCGCGACCCGCGGTGCGCGACGACGCTCCGCCGCCCGCCGGCCGGCACGACGACACGAGGTGAGACGCGGTGAAGGGCACAGTCGGAGAGCTGGGCGAGTTCGGGCTCATCAGGGAGCTCACGTCCCGGCTCACCTCCACCCCGGCGGTACGGATCGGGCCCGGCGACGACGCCGCGGTCGTCTCCGCCCCCGACCGGCGCGTGGTGGCCAGCACGGACATCCTGCTCGAAGGACGTCACTTCCGGCGTGACTGGTCGACGGCGTACGACGTCGGCCGCAAGGCCGCCGCGCAGAACCTCGCCGACATCGCCGCCATGGGCGCGGTCCCCACCGCGCTCCTCCTCGGCCTCGTCGTCCCCGCCGAGCTGCCCGTCACCTGGCCCACCGAACTCATGGACGGCCTGCGCGACGAATGTCAGGTCGCGGGCGCGGCGGTCGTCGGCGGCGACGTCGTCCGCGGCGACACGATCATGGTCTCCATCACCGCCCTCGGCGACCTCCGCAACCACGACCCGGTCACCCGCGGCGGCGCGCAGCCCGGCGACGTCGTCGCCTACACCGGCTGGCTCGGCTGGTCCGCCGCCGGCTACGCGGTCCTCTCCCGGGGCTTCCGCTCCCCGCGCGCCTTCGTCGAGGCCCACCGCAGGCCCGAGCCGCCGTACCACGCGGGCCCGGCCGCCGCCGGCCTCGGCGCCACCGCCATGTGCGACGTCAGCGACGGCCTCATCGCCGACCTCGGCCACATCGCGGAGGCCAGCAAGGTCCGCATCGACCTGCGCTCCGGGCTCATCGACATCCCCACCCAGATGAACGACATCGGCCAGGCCGTCGGCGTCGACCCCATGCAGTGGGTGCTGACCGGAGGGGAGGACCACGCCATCGTCGCCACCTTCCCGCCCGACGTGAAGCTCCCCGCCCGCTGGAAGGTCATCGGGGAGGTCCTCCACCCCTCCGCCCTGCCCCAGGTCACCGTGGACGGCGCCCCCTGGCACAGCGTGGGCGGCTGGGACCATTTCGGGGAGACCGAGTGACCGCCCCGCCGCTGGTCCTGACCGTCGCCGGATCCGACTCCGGCGGCGGCGCCGGCATCCAGGCCGACCTCAAGACCATGCTCGCCCTCGGCGTCCACGGCATGAGCGTCCTCACCGCCGTCACCGCGCAGAACTCGCGGGGCGTCCAAGGCGTCTGGGAGCTTCCCGAGGAGGCCGTACGCGCCCAGTACCGGGCCGTCGTGGACGACATTGGCGTCCACGCCGTGAAGACCGGCATGCTCGCCACCGCCCCGCTCGTCGAGACCGTCGCCGGCCTGCTCGCCGGCACCCCCGGGGTGCCCGTCGTCGTCGACCCCGTCGGCGTCTCCAAGCACGGCGACCCGCTCCTGGCCGCCTCCGCCCTGGAGTCCGTACGCGCGAAGCTGCTGCCGGCCGCGACCGTCGCCACGCCCAACCTGGACGAGGTGACGCAGCTCACGGGGGTGCACGTCGTGTACGAGAGCGACATGAGGACGGCCGCCGAGGCCGTCCTGTCGTACGGACCGGCCTGGGTCCTGATCAAGGGCGGGCACCTGCCCACCGGACGCGAAGCCGTGGACCTGCTCACCGACGGCACCGAGGAGCACTGGCTCCGCGCCCCGCGCCACGACAACCGGCACACCCACGGCACCGGCTGCACCCTCGCCTCGGCGATCGCCGCGGGCCTCGCCCGGGGTCTGGCCGTGCCGGAGGCCGTACGGCGGGCCAAGGAGTACGTCACCGGGGCCATCGCCGCCGGCTTCGCCCTGGGCGCGGGCATCGGCCCGGTCGACCACGGCTGGCGCTTCCGGGGCTAGGGTCTTTCTTTCGGCTCAGGCCGGATCAGGGAGCGGCGCCAGACGGCGCGAGCCCGGCAAGATCCGGAAGACAGGCCCTAGCGGGACTCCTGCCGGCCCGGGGCGGAAGCGGGTACGGCAAAAGGCCGGTCCACCGAGGTGGACCGGCCTTTCAAGGCAACCGCAGGGGCTGCGCTACGACACGGAAACGTCGCGATTAGCGCGAGACCTTGCCGGCCTTGATGCACGAGGTGCAGACGTTGAGCCGCTTCGGCGTCCGACCGACCACGGCACGCACGCGCTGGATGTTCGGGTTCCAGCGACGGGACGTACGGCGGTGCGAGTGCGAAATGTTGTTGCCGAAGCCCGGCCCCTTGCCGCAGACGTCGCAGTTGGCAGCCACGGGTCACTCCAAAGACTTCAGATTTACAGTGAAATCCGGCGCACCGGAATCAGGAGTCTGAAGTGGCTTGCCGGGGAACGGCCCGACGTGTGCCGGGCAACCGAAGCAGCATACAACGCCTGCTTCGGTGGAACGAAACTACCATGTCGAGCGCGGGCCTCGCCCCGGGCCCCGGTCACGGGCCCGGCACCCCGGGTCTACCCTGCGGTGAGCTCCCACCGCCCGAAGGAGGCCCCCGTTGCCGCGCCCCGTCCCGCCCTCCGAGGAGCTCACCGAACTCGACGCCGAAGCGGTCCGGACCTGGTGCGCGCGGGCCCTGGACGCCCTCGGGCGGGAGCGCGCCGAGATCGACGCGATCAACGTCTACCCCGTCGCCGACGGGGACACGGGCACCAATCTCTACCTGACCGTCGCCGCCGCCCACGAGGCCGTCGAGGCCGTCTGCGCCGCCGCCGGCACCGCCCCCGACACCGCCGAGACCGTACGGGCCATGGCCCACGGCGCCCTCCTGGGGGCCCGCGGGAACTCCGGCACGATCCTCTCCCAGCTGCTGCGCGGCATGGCCGCCGTCCTCGCCCTCGGAGGTGACGGACCTCACCTCGCCCGCGCCCTGGCGGAGGCCGCCACCGCCGCCCGCCGGGCCGTCGCCCACCCCGTCGAGGGCACCATCCTCACCGTCGCCGCCTCCGCCGCCGAGGGCTGCGCGGGCGGCGGGGACCTCGCGGAGGTGGCCAGGAACGCCTACGAGCGGGCCAGGACGGCCCTGGAGACCACTCCCGGCCAACTGGACGCGCTGCGCCGGGCCGGAGTCGTGGACGCCGGGGGCAAGGGCCTCGTCGCCGTGCTCGGCGCCCTCGCCGAGACCGTCACCGGGCACGCCCCGCCGCCCACCGCCACCGCCCCGTACGCCCCCGTCCTGCCCGTCCCCGCCGAGACCTGCCCCGACGGGGAGGGCCCCGCCTACGAGGTCATCTACCTCCTGGAGGCCGACGACGCGGCCGTCGACCTCCTGCGGGGCCGGCTCGACGCCCTGGGGGAGTCCCTCGTCGTCGTCGGCGGCGACGGCCTGTGGAACGTCCACGTGCACGTCGACGACGCCGGCGCCGCCGTCGAGGCCGGCATCGAGGCCGGCCGGCCCCACCGCGTCCGCATCACCCACTTCGCCGCCACCGCCACCGCCGCGGCCGCCGAACCCGCCCGGCGCGCGGTCGTCGCCGTCGTCCCCGGCGAAGGCCTGGCCGGCCTCTGCGCCGAGGCGGGCGCCACCACCGTCCTCGCCCGGCCCGGCGAGCCCCCCGCCGGCGACGCGCTCCTCGACGCGGTCCGGCGGGCCCACGCCCGCGAGATCGTCCTGCTGCCCAACGACACCGAACTCCGGCAGGCCGCCGTCGCCACCGCCGAACGCGCCCGCGCCGAAGGCATCCGCGTCGCCCTCATCCCCACCCGCGCCGCCGTCCAGGGCATCGCCGCCCTCGCCGTCCACGAACCCGGCCGCAGCTTCGACGAGGACGTCGTCGCCATGACCGCGGCCGCCGGCGCCACCCGCTACGCCGAACTCGCCGTCGCCGAACGCCGCTCCTTCACCTCCGCCGGCGTCTGCCAGGCCGGCGACGTCCTCGGCCTCATCGAGGGCGACGTCGCCGTCATCGGGCAGGACCTCACCGAGACCGCCCGCACCGTCCTGGACCGGATGCTCCAGGCCGGCGGTGAACTCGTCACCCTCGTCGTCGCCGACGACACCCCGCCGGGCCTCGCCGACACCCTGGAGGCCCACGTCCGCCGCGCCCACCTGGCCGTCGACACCACCACGTACCACGCGGGCGCGGGCGCCCCGCCGCTGCTGATCGGCGTCGAGTGACGGCGCCGCTCCGCCCCGCCTGTCGGTGCCGTGGTGTGCAATGGAGCACGTGCCCGCGCTCGACGAACCCCTGAAGAAGTCCCTCGGCCCCGCCACCGCGAAGGTCATGGCCGAGGCGCTCGGCCTGCACACGGTCGGCGACCTCCTCCACCACTACCCCCGCCGGTACGCCGAGCGCGGGGAGCTGACCACCCTCTCCGACCTGCCGCTGGACGAGCACGTCACCGTGGTCGCCCAGGTCGCCGACGCCCGCGTGCTCACCTTCAACGGCGCCAAGGGGCGCGGCCAGCGCCTCGAAGTGACCATCACGGACGGCAGCGGCCGGCTGCAACTGGTCTTCTTCGGCAAGGGCGTGCACAAGCCGCACAAGGAACTCCTGCCCGGCACCCGCGCGATGTTCGCCGGCAAGGTGTCCCTCTTCAACCGGCGCCTCCAGCTCGCCCACCCCGCCTACGAACTGCTCCGCGGCGACGGCGGCGAGGCCGCCGGCAGCTGGGCCGCCTCCCTCATCCCGATCTACCCGGCCACCACCAAACTGGAGTCCTGGAAGATCTCCAAGGCCGTCGACGCCGTCCTGCCGAGCGCCGCCGACGCCGTCGACCCGCTCCCGCCCGCCCTCCGCGAGGGCCGCGGCCTCCTGACGCTCCCCGACGCCCTCCGGCAGATCCACCGCCCCCGCACCAAGGCCGACGTCGCCGCCGCCCGCGACCGGCTCAAGTGGGACGAGGCCTTCGTCCTCCAGGTCGCCCTGGCACGCCGCCGCCACGCCGACACCCAGCTGCCCGCCGTCGCCCGCCGCCCCGCCCCCGACGGCATCCTCGCCGCCTTCGACGCCAAGCTGCCCTTCACCCTCACCGAGGGCCAGGAGAAGGTCTCGAAGGAGATCTTCGACGACCTCGCCACCGAGCACCCCATGCACCGCCTCCTCCAGGGCGAGGTCGGATCGGGCAAGACGATGGTGGCCCTGCGCGCCATGCTCGCCGTGGTCGACGCCCGGGGACAGGCCGCCCTGCTCGCCCCCACCGAGGTCCTCGCCCAGCAGCACCACCGCTCGGTCACCGAGATGATGGGCGAACTCGCGGAGGGCGGCATGCTCGGCGGCGCCGAACGCGCCACCAAGGTCGTCCTCCTCACCGGCTCCATGGGCGCCGCCGCCCGCCGCCAGGCCCTGCTCGACCTGGTCACCGGCGAGGCCGGCATCGTCATCGGCACCCACGCCCTCATCGAGGACAAGGTCCAGTTCCACGACCTCGGCCTGGTCGTCGTCGACGAGCAGCACCGTTTCGGCGTCGAACAGCGCGACGCGCTGCGCGGCAAGGGCAAGCAGCCCCCGCACCTCCTCGTCATGACCGCCACCCCCATCCCGCGCACGGTCGCCATGACCGTCTTCGGCGACCTGGAGACCTCCGTCCTCGACCAGCTGCCCGCGGGCCGCTCCCCGATCGCCAGCCATGTCGTCCCCGCCGCCGACAAGCCGCACTTCCTCACCCGCGCCTGGGAACGGGTCCGCGAGGAGGTCGGGAACGGCCACCAGGCGTACGTGGTCTGCCCCCGCATCGGCGACGACGCCGAGACCGATCAGGGGTCCGGGAGGAAGAAGCCCCGGGCGTCCGACGGGGACGAGGCGGAGAAGCGGCCCCCGCTCGCCGTCCTCGACGTCGCCGAGCAGCTGCGCACCGGCCCCCTCGCGGGCCTCCGCGTCGCCGTCCTGCACGGCCGCATGCACCCCGACGACAAGGACGACGTGATGCGCCGCTTCGCCGCAGGCGAGCTCGACGTCCTCGTCGCCACCACCGTCATCGAGGTCGGCGTCAACGTCCCCAACGCCACCGTCATGGTGATCATGGACGCCGACCGCTTCGGCGTCTCCCAGCTGCACCAGCTGCGCGGCCGGGTCGGCCGTGGCTCGGCGCCCGGCCTGTGCCTCCTCGTCACCGAGATGCCCGAGGCGAGTCCCGCCCGGCAGCGCCTCGGCGCCGTCGCCGCCACGCTGGACGGCTTCGAACTCTCCCGTATCGACCTCGAACAGCGGCGTGAGGGAGACGTCCTCGGCCAGGCCCAGTCCGGCGCCCGCTCCTCCCTGCGCATGCTCGCCGTCATCGACGACGAGGAGGTCATCGCCGCCGCCCGCGAGGAGGCCACCGCCCTCGTCCTCGCCGACCCGGAGCTCGAGGCCCACCCGGGCCTGCGGACCGCGCTCGACGCGCTCCTGGACGAGGAGCGCGAGGAGTACCTGGAGAAGGGGTGACGGGGGACGGCGGGGCGAGGGCACCGGATGAGGCGGCGAAGACCGAGGCGGCCATAAGCTGGGGCGTACGCACCGGACGAGCAGGACGAGGACACCGATGACCCGCGTGATCGCCGGCACCGCCGGCGGACGCCGACTGGCCGTGCCGCCCGGCAACGGCACCCGCCCCACCTCCGACCGGGCGCGTGAAGGCCTCTTCTCCACCTGGGAGGCGTTCCACGGCCTGGCGGGCGCACGCGTCGCCGACCTGTACGCAGGGTCCGGCGCCGTCGGTCTCGAAGCGCTCTCCCGGGGCGCCGCGCACGCCCTCCTCGTGGAGGCCGACGCCCGCGCGGCCCGGACGGTGCGGGAGAACATCCGCGCGCTGGGCCTGCCCGGCGCCGAGCTCCGTACCGGCAAGGCCGAGCAGGTCGTCACCGGGCCCGCGCCCGCCGAGCCGTACGACCTGGTCTTCCTCGACCCCCCGTACGCGGTCGCCGACGACGATCTCCGCGAGATCCTCCTCACACTGCGCGCGGGGGGCTGGCTGAGCGAGGATGCCCTGGTGACCGTGGAGCGCAGCACCCGGGGCGGCGAGTTCGGCTGGCCGGACGGCTTCGCGCCACTGCGGGCCCGTCGCTACGGCGAGGGAACGTTTTGGTACGGTCGCGCCGCCTCTACGTGCGAAGACGCACGATGACCGGACCGGAGAGCGAGGGACCCACGTTGCGCCGCGCCGTCTGTCCGGGGTCATTCGACCCCATCACCAACGGACATCTCGACATCATCGCCCGTGCCTCCAAGCTGTACGACGTCGTGCACGTGGCCGTGATGATCAACCAGTCGAAGAAGGGCCTCTTCGAGGTCGAGGAGCGGATAGAGCTGATCCGCGAGGTCACCGCGGACTTCGGCAACGTCCGCGTGGAGTCCTTCCACGGCCTGCTCGTCGACTTCTGCAAGCAGCGGGACATCCCGGCCATCGTCAAGGGGCTGCGGGCGGTCAGCGACTTCGACTACGAGCTCCAGATGGCCCAGATGAACAACGGCCTCTCGGGCGTCGAGACCCTGTTCATCCCCACCAACCCGACGTACAGCTTCCTCTCCTCCTCGCTGGTCAAGGAGGTCGCGGCCTGGGGCGGCGACGTCTCCCACCTGGTGCCGCCCGCCGTCCTCGGCCGACTCACCGAGCGATTCCGGCGGAAGTGACGCGAAGCCACCGCACCTGACGCTGCGTCACCAGGTGACGGACGGGCGCCGACTGCCCTTACAGTCGTCCCGTCCGTCTCCATCCAGCTGTTGTAGAGAGTGGCGAGCACCCGGTGGACGTGCAGAAGAAGCTCGACGAGATCGTCGCGACCGTACAGAGCGCCCGTTCCATGCCCATGTCGGCGTCGTGCGTGGTCAACCGGGCCGAGCTGCTCGCCCTGCTCGAAGAGGTGCGGGACGCCCTGCCCGGCTCCCTCGCCCAGGCGCGGGAGCTGATCGGCGGCCGGGAACAGCTCGTGGAGGAGGCCCGCAGGGAGGCCGAGCGGATCATCGAGGCCGCCCACGCCGAGCGGGGCTCGATCGTCTCCGACACCCAGGTCGCCCGCGAGTCCCAGGAGGAGGCCGACCGGATCCTCGCCGAGGCCCGCCGCGAGGCCGAGGAGATCCGCGCCGAGGCCGACGAGTACGTCGACTCCAAGCTCGCCAACTTCGAGGTCGTCCTCAACAAGACCATCGGCGCCGTCGACCGCGGGCGCGAGAAGCTCCTCGGCCGCGGCCCGGGCCTGGACCAGGACGGCTACGCCGACGAGGACGCCCCCGAGTACAGCGCCGACCCCCAGACCCTCATCCACCGGGCCGACGCGTACGTGGACGCCAAGCTCGGCGCCTTCGAGGCGGTGCTCAGCAAGACCCTGGAGGCGGTCGGGCGCGGCCGTCAGAAGCTGCACGGCCGGATCGCCACCGACGCCCTCGGCGAGCACATGGCCGCCCAGGAGGGACTGGGCGGCCAGGTCCACACCAGCGACGCCGACTACCTGGCCGGCCTCGCGGAGCTCGCCGACCCGGCCCCGGCCGCTCCCCCCGCCCCCGCTCCCGTCGCGGCCGCCGCCCAGCCGCCGCACGCCCCCGCCGACCCGTACGGGTACCCGCAGCAGGACCCGTACGCGTACCAGCAGCAGCCCGACCCCTACGGGTACCAGCAGCCGCAGCAGACGGACCCGTACGGCTACCCGCAGCAGGACCCCTACGCGTACCAGCAGCAGCCCCAGCAGCCCCAGCAGGCCGCGCAGCACCACCAGCCGCAGCAACAGGCCGCCGCGCTCGACGAGACCAGCTTCTTCGACACGAGCATGATCGATCTGGAGCAGCTGCGCCGGTACGAGCAGGGTCAGGGCCAGTAGGGAGCCCCGGAGCCCGGAGGCCCGGGGCGGCCCGGATTGGGCCCTGGGCGGTGTGTCCAGTATCCTGGCTGTTCGGTCGCGTGTATGTCCGCGATCCATGCTGCCCGCGTACAGCGGCAGCGCCCCTCACGACGATCCGAAGGCAGGCAGAACCCTGAGTACGCGCCTCGACCACCGCAATCCCCTCGTGTTCGACACACACGAGCTGGGACGGCGTCCTGGTGCCCTCCAGCGGATCTCCCGCACGATCGACGCGCCCAGGGACCTGGGTGTCGCGGGGGTCATCGGAGTGCCCGAGGGCGCACCGGTGGAGATCGAGCTCCGTCTCGAGTCGGTCATGGAAGGGGTGCTTGTCACAGGCACCGCCCGTGCATCCGCCGAGGGGGAGTGCGTAAGGTGTCTGGAGCCCGTCGAGCTGGAGCTCGACGCGGACTTCCAGGAGATGTTCTCGTACCCCGACTCCGACGACCGGGGCCGCTCCAAGGCGGTCGCGGACGACGAAGCCGAGGACGACGAGGGCATGATCCCCCTCGAGGACGGCATGTTCGACCTCGAGCCCGTGCTGCGTGATGCGGTGGTGCTCGCACTGCCGATGCAGCCGGTGTGCCGGGAGGACTGTGCGGGTCTGTGTTCCGAGTGCGGGACCAACCTGAACGAGAACCCGGACCACCACCATGACGCCGTCGACATCCGTTGGGCGGCACTGCAGGGACTCGCCGGTTCGCTGGGAACCGACGAGAAGGACAACATGAGCGATGCCGCATCCGGTGTCGACGAGAAGCAGGAGAAGTAGCCGTGGCTGTTCCGAAGCGGAAGATGTCGCGCAGCAACACGCGCCACCGCCGGTCGCAGTGGAAGGCTGCGGTCCCCACCCTGGTTTCGTGTGAGCGTTGCCAGGAGCCGAAGCAGCAGCACATCGCGTGCCCGAGCTGCGGCACCTACAACAAGCGCCAGGTCCTCTCGGTCTGAGTGGCTGGTGAGAGGCACGATGTCTGACAACATCAGCACCGCCTCGTCCCACACGCTTCTGGAAGGGCGGCTCGGGTATCAGCTCGAGTCCGCCCTTCTGGTGCGTGCGCTGACCCACCGCTCCTACGCGTACGAGAACGGCGGTCTGCCCACCAACGAGCGTCTGGAGTTCCTCGGGGACTCCGTGCTGGGCCTGGTGGTCACGGACACGCTGTACCGCACCCACCCCGACCTGCCGGAAGGCCAGCTGGCCAAACTGCGGGCCGCGGTGGTCAACTCGCGTGCGCTGGCGGACGTGGGCCGCGGCCTCGACCTCGGCTCCTTCATCCGGCTCGGCCGGGGCGAGGAAGGCACGGGCGGCCGGGACAAGGCGTCCATCCTCGCCGACACCCTCGAAGCGGTGATCGGCGCGGTCTATCTCGACCAGGGCCTCGAAGCGGCGTCCGAGCTGGTGCACCGGCTCTTCGACCCGCTGATCGAGAAGTCCTCCAACCTCGGTGCCGGCCTGGACTGGAAGACCAGCCTCCAGGAGCTCACCGCGGCCGAGGGTCTCGGTGTGCCGGAGTACCTCGTCTCCGAGGAGGGTCCGGACCACGAGAAGACCTTCACTGCTGCCGCCCGCGTCGGTGGTGTCTCGTACGGCACCGGCACCGGCCGCAGCAAGAAGGAAGCGGAGCAGCAGGCGGCGGAGTCCGCCTGGCGCGCGATCCGCGCGGACGCGGACGCGCGTGCGGCGGCGGCGAAGGCCGCGGCCGAGGCGGGTACGGGAGAGGCCGCCGACACCTCTCCGTCCGCGGACCGGGCGTCGGCCTGACGGCCGTCTCCCCGTCCTCCCCGCCACCGCTTCCCGAGAACCCCGCCCCTCCCAGGGGCGGGGTTCTCGCCCGTTTCCGCCCCGGTAGGGTGAAGACCGTCCCCCGCGCGTCCCGAGGAGAGCCGTCCCGTGCCCGAGCTGCCCGAGGTCGAGGTCGTCCGCCGTGGTCTGGAGCGCTGGATCGCCGGCCGGACCGTGGCCGGTGTCGAGGTGCTGCACCCCCGGGCCGTACGCCGTCACGTGGCGGGCGGCGCGGACTTCGCGGCCCGGCTGACCGGACAGCGCGTCGAGGGGGCGCGGCGGCGCGGCAAGTACCTGTGGCTGCCGCTGTCCGGCACCGGTACCGCCGTCCTCGGCCACCTCGGCATGAGCGGGCAGCTCCTCGTCCAGCCGGAGGACGCCCCGGACGAGAAGCACCTGCGCGTCCGGGTCCGCTTCGGCGACTCCGCCGGCACCGAACTCCGGTTCGTCGACCAGCGCACCTTCGGCGGGCTCTCGCTCCACGAGCAGACCCCGGAAGGGCTCCCGGACGTCATCGCCCACATCGCCCGCGACCCGCTGGACCCGGCCTTCGACGACGCCGCCTTCCACCGGGCGCTGCGCCTGCGCCGTACGACGGTCAAGCGGGCCCTGCTCGACCAGTCGCTCATCAGCGGCGTCGGCAACATCTACGCCGACGAGGCGCTCTGGCGCTCCCGGCTGCACTACGACCGGCCCACCGCCACCCTGACCCGGCCGCGCTCGGCGGAACTCCTCGGACACGTCCGGGACGTGATGAACGCGGCGCTCGCGGCCGGCGGCACCAGCTTCGACAGCCTGTACGTGAACGTCAACGGCGAGTCCGGCTACTTCGACCGCTCGCTCGACGCGTACGGGCGCGAGAACGAGCCCTGCCACCGCTGCGGTACGCCGATGCGCCGCCGCCCGTGGATGAACCGGTCCAGCTACTTCTGCCCCCGCTGCCAGCGCCCCCCGCGCCCGGCGCGCGTGACGGTGCTGGGCCCGGGGCGCTGACGCGCGGGGGTGCGCCCGACGTCCGCGGCTCGGGCCCGGGGCCGCTCGGGCCGGTCTCCGGGGGCCGGGCGGAGTCTTACGCTCCGGCCGTGCTCGCGGCGCGCGCCGGGTCCCCGGTTCCCGTCCCGCTCGCCCCGCGCTCGGCGTCGTACCGTTCCCGCGCCGTGACGACCTGGGGCATCCGGCCCTCCACCAGCTCGATGAGGCCCACCAGCCGTTCGGCGACCTCGCGGCCGAGCGGGGTGAGGGTGTAGTCGACGCGCGGGGGATTGGTGGGCTGGGCCTCGCGGTGCACCAGGCCGTCGCGCTCCAGGGCGTGCAGGGTCTGGGAGAGCATCTTCTCGCTCACCCCGTCGACGCGGCGCCGCAGCTCGTTGAAGCGGAAGGTCCCGTGGTGGAGGGCGCCGAGGGTGAGGCTGCCCCAGCGGCCCGTCACGTGCTCCAGCGTGGCGCGCGAGGGGCAGGCGCGTGCGAACACGTCGTAGGCACGGTCGTCAGTCATGTCTTCCACCGTACTCCGCACAGCGCTGCGCGCTCACTGGGCGCTAACTGGAGGCTTGCGCTTTCTAAAAGTTAGTGCTCTACTTCTGGTCGTCCCCGCGCAGCCCTTTCCGAGGAGTCCCCTGTGACCAGCCCTGTCGTCTCCATCGCCTACCACTCCGGCTACGGCCACACCGCCGTCCTGGCCGAGGCCGTCCGTGACGGCGCCGCCGAGGCGGGCGCGACCGTCCACCTGATCAAGGTCGACGGGATCACCGACGCCGAGTGGGAGCTGCTCGACGCCTCCGACGCGATCGTCTTCGGCTCGCCCACCTACATGGGCACCGCCTCCGGCGCCTTCCACCAGTTCGCCGAGGCCACCTCGAAGCGCTGGTTCGGTGACGCCTGGCTCGACAAGCTCGCCGCCGGCTTCACCAACTCCGGCTCCAAGAGCGGCGACAAGCTGCACACCCTCCAGTTCTTCCAGACCCTCGCCGCCCAGCACGGCATGACCTGGATCAACCTGGGCCTGAAGCCCGGCTGGAACAGCAGCGTCGGCTCCGAGAACGACCTCAACCGCCTCGGCTTCTTCTCCGGCGCCGGCGCCCAGAGCCCCAGCGACCTCGGACCGGAAGCCGTCCACAAGGCCGACATCGCGACGGCCGAGCACCTCGGCCGCCGTGTCGCCACGACCGCCCGCGTCTTCCTGGCGGGCAAGGCCGCGGCCTGACCCGACCCGGCACACACGGAAGAGCCCCGCCACCGACCGGTGACGGGGCCCTTCGGCGTCCGCGCGTGACGTGCCGGCTCAGTACCCGAAGTTCTGCGTCCACCACGGGCCGCCGTCGCCGAAGTGGACGCCGACACCCAGGGCGGTGAAGTCGCAGTTCAGGATGTTGGCGCGGTGGCCGTCGCTCGCCATCCAGGAGGCCATGACGGCTGCCGCGTCGACCTGGCCGCGGGCGATGTTCTCGCCGCCCATGCCCGAGACGCCGGCCCGCTGCGCGCGGGTCCACGGGGTGTCGCCGTCCGGGTCCGTGTGGTCGAAGAAGCCGCGGGCCGCCATGTCGGCGCTGAAGGCGCCGGCGAGGGAGGCGAGCTCCGCGTCCTGGCGGACCGGGGTGCAGCCCACCTTGGCGCGCTCCACGTTCACCAGCCGTACGACCTCCGCCTCGGCGGCGGCCGCGCGGTTCGCCGTCGAGGGGGCGGACGGGGTGGTCCTCAGTGGCGCCGGGGTGGTGACGGCCGGCTTCGGCGCGTCCTGCGTGGTGGGCGCGGCGGTCGGCGTGCGGGGTGCCCGTGGCGTCTTCGGTGCCCTGGGGGGCGCCGGGGGAGTGCTCCGCTCTGTGACGGCCGGGGTGGGCTTCCGCGCCGGCGCGGCGGAGGGCGTGGAGGACGGCGTACGCGGGGGAGTGGGCGTCGGGGACGCCTTCGTGGACGGAGCCGCCGACGGCGACGCGGCCCGGCCGCTGCCCGGGCCCGTACCGGAGTCCGAGCCGCCGGCCGTGCCGTCCGTCGTGGCCGCCGAGGTGCGCGCCGCGCCGCCCTGGGTCGTCAGCTCCGGCGTCCGCCGGGACTCCACCTGCCGCTCGCTCGTCGCGGTGCCGCCCGTGGTGAAGGTGTCGCCGCCGGGCAGCAGACCCGAGGCGACGGCCATGGCGCCGGCCGCCACGGCGGCGGAGACACCGAGCAGTCCCGTGCGGACGGGGGCGCCCCGCCGCTTGCGGCGGGTACCCCGGTGCCGGCCGTCCGCGTCGGCCGCGTACTCTTCTGCGGCGGGCGCGGCGCCGGAGCGACGGTGGCGTCCCATCTGCTCTGCCTTCCTGCTGTCTTCGCTGGATCTTTGCTGATCTTTGCCGGAGTTTGCTCTCGGTATCGCGCCGGTGACGCGTCGGCGACCGGCCCTCGAACGGCCCGCACCCGGACGGGCGAGGCGCGTTCGTCGGGACTGTACGCCATGAGGCGCCCGGGCGATGTGCTCATCGCATGATCCGCCCGCTAGCGTGCAGCCATGAACGACGACGTACGGATGACCGCCTGGGTACGCGGCCGGGTACAGGGAGTGGGCTTCCGCTGGTTCACCAGGGCAAACGCCCTGGAGATCGGCGGACTCGTGGGCTTCGCCCTCAACCTCGACGACGGCCGGGTCCAGGTCGTGGCCGAGGGGCCCCGTGAGAATTGCCACCGTCTCCTCGACTGGCTGCGCTCCGACGACACACCCGGCCGCGTGGACGGCGTCACTGAGATCTGGGACACGCCGCGCGGCGGTTACGACGGCTTCGCCATCCGCTGACACCCGGCGCGGACCTCCGCCCACCCCTCGCCGCCCGGCCGGCACGACCGCCGGGCGGCCTCCGCCCGACGGCGGCGTGAAGGGAAAACCACCAGGTGGTTGCGAATGCGCCGCCACTCGTGCCAGGCTGCGGGAAGAACGGATGATCCCCGTGCCCCGAGGCACCGCGTGTGAGGCTCCGCCGCCCCGACGAGCGGCCGAGGCCCCCGGTTGCCCCGCCCACAGGGGCGTGATCGTGTTGACCGTCAAACATTTTGGTGAGACTCTGGAAGCCCCGCGCACCTGAGCTGTTGGGCAGTCGGAACCGGCACGACACGCACTGCCGAGCACCGCGGGTGCGATTCCCTCACGACCCACACCGCAATCGGTCGGTCACTCAGTGTGGAGGACCATCCATCATGGCAAAGGCGCTTCTCGGTTACGTCGGCGGCTCCGACCCGCGACTCCTCGCCGAGATGCGACGGCTTCAGCAGCGTGTTCAGGACCTCGAGTCCGAGCTGGTACGGATCCAGTCCGAGAACGACGCGCTGTCCGCTGCCGCCGCACATCACAAGGGCGAGTCGCTGCTTGACGGCATCGACCTCGACGTACCCCAGGCGGAGCCTGCGCTCACCTGACAACCCAGCCCCGAGGGGCCAGGTGGGAAACAACGCACACCGGCACAGCCGGAGGCCGTACGTCCGGTAGCTCGAACACCGGGCGTGCGACAACTGGATATGCAAGGGACGCTTCGGCGTCCCTTCTTTCTTGGGCCCTCCGGCTTTCCTGGCTTCCCTCCCCCGGGGCTTCCGCGCCCCCTCTTCCTCCCCGGGGATCTGCCCCCGGCCTTCACGGGTGAAACGCCCGCGCCCCGGTAGAGTCAAGGGGGTGCACCTCAAGGCCCTGACGCTCCGCGGATTCAAATCGTTCGCCTCGGCGACCACCCTGCGGTTCGAGCCCGGAATCACCTGTGTCGTGGGCCCCAACGGCTCGGGCAAGTCCAATGTCGTGGACGCCCTCTCCTGGGTCATGGGCGAGCAGGGCGCCAAGTCGCTGCGCGGCGGCAAGATGGAGGACGTCATCTTCGCCGGCACGACCGGCCGCCCGCCGCTCGGCCGCGCCGAGGTCTCCCTGACCATCGACAACTCCGACGGCGCCCTGCCCATCGACTACGCCGAGGTCACGATCACCCGGATCATGTTCCGGGGCGGCAGCAGCGAGTACCAGATCAACGGCGACACCTGCCGGCTCCTCGACATCCAGGACCTGCTGTCCGACTCCGGCATCGGCCGCGAGATGCACGTGATCGTCGGCCAGGGGCAGCTCGACTCCGTGCTGCACGCCGACCCGATGGGCCGCCGCGCCTTCATCGAGGAGGCCGCGGGCGTCCTCAAGCACCGCAAGCGCAAGGAGAAGGCGCTGCGGAAGCTGGACGCGATGCAGGCCAACCTCGCCCGCGTCCAGGACCTCACCGACGAACTGCGCCGCCGGCTCAAGCCGCTCGGCCGGCAGGCCGCCGTCGCACGCCGAGCCGCCGTCATCCAGGCCGACCTGCGCGACGCCCGCCTGCGGCTCCTCGCCGACGACCTGGTACGGCTCCGGGAGGCGCTGCGCGCCGAGCTCGCCGACGAGGCCGCGCTCCTCGCCCGCAAGGAGGCCACCGCCGCCGAGCTGCGCGAGGCCCTCGCCCGGGAGGCCGGCCTGGAGGCGGAGGTCAGCGCCCTCGCGCCCCGCCTCGAACGCGCCGAGCAGACCTGGTACGCCCTCTCCCAGCTCGCCGAACGGGTCCGCGGCACCGTCTCCCTCGCCGACGCCCGCGTCCGCAGCGCCACCGCCCCGCCCGAGGACGAGCGGCGTGGCCGCGACCCCGAGGACCTGGAGCGCGAGGCCGCCCGCGTCCGCGCCCAGGAGGCCGAGCTGACCGCCGCCCTGGAAGCCGCCGAACGCGCCCTGGAGGACGCCGTCGCCCACCGCGCCGGCCTGGAGGGGGACCTCGCCGCCGAGGAGCGCCGCCTGAGGGACGTCACCCGGGCCGTCGCGGACCGCCGCGAAGGACTCGCCCGGCTCCACGGCCAGGCCGGCGCCGCCCGCTCGCGCGCCGCCGCCGCCCAGGCCGAGATCGACCGCCTCGCCGCCGCCCGCGACGAGGCGGCCGAGCGGGCCGTCACCGCCCAGGAGGAGTACGAGCGGCTGCGCGCCGAGGTCGACGGTCTGGAGGCCGAGGACACCGAGCACACCGAGCGGTACGAGGCGGCCCGCCGCGAACTCGCCGACGCCGAGGCCGCCCTGAGCGCCGCACGGGAGGACTCGGGAGAGGCGGAGCGCCGCCGCGCCGCCACCCGGGCCCGCCACGACACGCTCGCCCTCGGCCTGCGCCGCAAGGACGGCACGGAGGCCCTGCTCTCCGCCGGTCTCTCCGGGCTCCTCGGCCCCGCCGCCGAACTCCTCACGGTCACCCCCGGTTACGAGATCCCGGTCGCCGCCGCCCTCGGTGCCGCCGCCGACGCCCTCGCCGCCGACGGCACCGCCTCCGCCGCCGAGGCCCTCCGCCTGCTCCGCAAACAGGACGCCGGCCGGGCGACCCTGCTCCTCGCCGCCCCCTCCGAACGGCCCGCCCCCGCCGCCGAGTCGGCCGCGCCCGCGCTCCCCGGCCACGCCGTCCCCGCCGACCGGCTCGTCACCGGCCCCGACGACCTCCTCGGCGCCCTGCGGCGGCTGCTCGACCGGACCGTCGTCGTGGACTCCCTCGACGAGGCCGTCGAACTCGTCCGCACCCACCCCGACATGACCGCCGTCACCGCGGAGGGCGACCTGCTCGGCGCCCACTACGCCCAGGGCGGTTCCGCCGGCGCGCCCAGCCTCCTCGAAGTGCGGGCCGCCGTCGACGAGGCCGCCGCCGAACTCGCCGAACTCACCGCCCGCTGCGAGGAGTCGGCGACCGCCGCGCGTGAGGCCGAGGAGCGCCGCCGGACCGCCGCGACGCTCGTCGAGGAACTCGACACCCGCCGCCGTACCGCCGAACGGGAGAAGTCCTCCGTCGCCCAGGCCCTCGGCCGGCTCGCCGGGCAGGCCCGCGCCGCCGCCGGGGAGGCCGAGCGGACCGCCGCCGCCGTCGCCCGCGCCCAGGAATCCCTGGACCGGGCCACCGCCGAGGCCGAAGAACTGGCCGAACGGCTCCTCGTCGCCGAGGAGACCCCCGTCGAGGAGGAGCCCGACACCTCCGAGCGCGACCGGCTCGCCGCCGACGGCTCCCAGGCCCGCCAGGCCGAGATGGAGGCCCGGCTCCAGGTCCGTACCCACGAGGAGCGGGTGAAGGCCCTCGCCGGGCGCGCCGACTCCCTCGACCGCGCCGCCCGCGCCGAACGGGAGACCCGCGCCCGCGCCGAGCGGCGCCGGGCCCGGCTGCGCCACGAGGCCCGCGTCGCGGGCGCCGTCGCCGCCGGAGCCCGTACCCTGCTCGCCCACACCGAGGCCTCGCTGGACCGGGCGGAGCGGGAGCGCGAGGCGGCCCGCGCCGCACGCGCCGAGCGCGAGCGGGAGCTCACCACCGCCCGCGCCCGGGGCCGCGAACTGAAGGCCGCGCTCGACAAGCTCACCGACTCCGTCCACCGGGGCGAGGTCCTCGGGGCCGAGAAGCGCCTGCGGATCGAGCAGCTGGAGGCGAAGGCCCTGGAGGATTTCGGGGTCGAGGCGACGGACCTGGCCGCCGAGTACGGCCCCGACCAGCCCGTCCCGCCGTCCCCGCCCGCCGACGGCGAGACCCTGCCCGAGGACCCCGGCCATCCGCGCAACCGGCCGAGGCCGTTCGACCGTTCGGAGCAGGAGAAGCGGCTGAAATCCGCCGAGCGCGCCTACCAGCAGCTCGGCAAGGTCAATCCGCTGGCCCTGGAGGAGTTCGCCGCCCTGGAGGCCCGGCACCAGTTCCTCTCCGAGCAGTTGGAGGACCTGAAGAAGACCCGCGCCGATCTGCTTCAGGTCGTGAAGGAGGTCGACCTGCGGGTCGAGCAGGTGTTCACCGAGGCGTACCGGGACACGGCCCGCGAGTTCGAGGGGGTCTTCGCGCGCCTCTTCCCCGGCGGCGAGGGCCGGCTGGTCCTCACCGACCCGGAGAACATGCTCGCCAC
This sequence comes from Streptomyces sp. NPDC126503, assembly GCF_040302405.1. Classification (NCBI taxonomy): domain Bacteria; kingdom Bacillati; phylum Actinomycetota; class Actinomycetes; order Kitasatosporales; family Streptomycetaceae; genus Streptomyces; species Streptomyces sp. NPDC126503. The sequence goes on along the minus strand of NZ_JBEORS010000028.1, from coordinate 48,508 downwards.
CGGCGTCGACGTGGAGGCCCGCCCGCCGGGCAAGAAGGTCAAGCGGCTCTCGCTGCTCTCCGGCGGCGAGCGCTCGCTGACCGCCGTGGCGCTCCTCGTGTCGATCTTCAAGGCCCGGCCCAGCCCGTTCTACGTCATGGACGAGGTCGAGGCCGCGCTCGACGACACCAACCTCCAGCGACTGATCGGGATCATGCGGGAGCTCCAGGAGTCCTCGCAGCTCATCGTGATCACCCACCAGAAGCGGACGATGGAGATCGCGGACGCGCTCTACGGCGTGTCCATGCAGGGCGACGGCGTCTCCAAGGTCATCAGCCAGCGCCTCCGCTGAGTCCTCAGGCCGCGCCTATTCAAGACTTGAACGCCTACCCCGTTCGTCTTTCGGTAAACAGGGGAGGCATCCCCTCTTGACTTCGACACTTGAAGGCATAGTCTCTGCAACGTTGCTTTTACCTTCATGTGGTGGGCGGCGTGAAGTTGTGCGCCACTGGAAGGGCTATCCCCCACCGAGGAGTCCATGTGACCAGCACCGCGCAGGCGCCCACGCCGCCGCCGTCCGAAGGCCGGGCGGCCCATCCGGACCACCTCGGCCACGTCATCTTCATCACGGCCTCGGCCGCGATGGGCGGTTTCCTCTTCGGCTACGACAGCTCCGTCATCAACGGCGCGGTCGAGGCCATCCGCGACCGCTACGACATCGGCTCCGGAACCCTCGCGCAGGTCATCGCGATCGCCCTCATCGGCTGTGCCATCGGCGCCGCCACCGCCGGGCGCATCGCCGACCGCATCGGCCGCATCCGCTGCATGCAGATCGCCGCCGTCCTCTTCTCCGTCAGCGCCGTCGGCTCGGCGCTCCCCTTCGCCCTCTGGGACCTCGCCTTCTGGCGGGTCGTCGGCGGCTTCGCCATCGGCATGGCCTCCGTGATCGGCCCCGCCTACATCGCCGAGGTCGCCCCCGCCGCCTACCGCGGCCGTCTCGGCTCCTTCCAGCAGGCCGCGATCGTCATCGGCATCGCCATCTCCCAGCTGGTCAACTACGGCATCCTCCAGCTCGCCGACGGCGACCAGCGCGGCGAGATCGGCGGCCTGGAGGCCTGGCAGTGGATGCTCGGCGTGATGGTCGTCCCCGCCCTCCTCTACGGGCTGCTCTCCTTCGCCATCCCCGAGTCGCCGCGCTTCCTCATCTCCGTCGGCCGCAAGGACCGGGCCAAGGAGGTCCTCGCCGAGGTCGAGGGCCACGGCGTCGACCTCGACCGCCGCGTCGCCGAGATCGAGCGGGCCATGCGCAGCGAGCACAAGTCCACCTTCAGGGACCTGTTCGCCGCCGGCGCCCGGTTCAAGCTGCTGCCCATCGTCTGGGTCGGCATCGGCCTCTCGGTCTTCCAGCAGCTCGTCGGCATCAACGTCGCCTTCTACTACTCGGCGACCCTCTGGCAGTCCGTGGGCATCGACCCGTCCGGCTCGTTCTTCTACTCGTTCACCACGTCGATCATCAACATCGTCGGCACCGTGATCGCGATGGTCCTCGTCGACCGGGTCGGCCGCAGGCCGCTCGCCCTCGTCGGCTCCGCCGGCATGGCCATCGCCCTCGCGTTCGAGGCCTGGGCCTTCTCCGCCGACCTCGTCGACGGCAAGCTGCCCGAGACGCAGGGCGTCGTGGCGCTCGTCGCCGCCCACGTCTTCGTCCTCTTCTTCGCCCTCTCCTGGGGCGTCGTGGTCTGGGTCTTCCTCGGCGAGATGTTCCCCAACCGCATCCGCGCCGCCGCCCTCGGCGTCGCCGCCTCCGCCCAGTGGATCGCCAACTGGGCCATCACCGCCAGCTTCCCGTCCCTCGCCGACTGGAACCTGTCCGGCACCTACATCATCTACACGGTCTTCGCCGTGCTCTCGATCCCCTTCGTGCTCCGGTACGTCAAGGAGACCAAGGGCAAGGCGTTGGAGGAGATGGGCTAAACCCCGCTGCCCCTCTCCTCACGACGACTGCCCCGGTCCGAGGCTCACGCCACGGACCGGGGCAGTGCCGTTGCCACCGGCGCTCCCGTACGGACCTCACGGTGCCGTACGGGCGGACATCACACGGACGCGGGCGCCCGCTCCCCGGCGACCGGCTCCCCGTCGACGCGGCCGTCCACGGCGGGCGTCCGCGGCAGCACCGCGTACAGCACACCGGCCACCAGGATCGTCACCGCCCAGCCGAGACCGTTCTCACCGATCCACGACGAGGCCAGCGGACCGGAGAACCAGTCCACCTTCGTGAAGAGCAGCCCGACCACCAGCGCCACGCCCCAGGCCGTCATCGCCTGCCAGGCGAAACCGCCCCGGTACCAGTAGCCACTGGTGCGCCCGGTGTCCATCAGCGCCTCCGCGTCGTACGACCTCCGGCGCAGCATGTCCACGCCGAAGACGCCGATCCACGCCGAGAAGGCCACCGCGAGCAGCGTCAGGAAGGAGATGAACGACCCGATGAAGCTGGTCGCCACCACCATCAGCAGGAACCCAAAGACGAGGCTGATCACGGCGTTCACACTCACCGCCGCCGCCCGCGACACCTTGATGCCGAGCGTCTGCGCCGTGAACCCGGCCGAGTACATCGACATCGAGTTGATCAGCAGCATGCCGATTAGGGCGATCAGCAGGTAGGGCACCGAGATCCACGCCGGCAGCAGCTCGCCGATGAACGAGACCGGGTCCTGCGCCGAGGCCAGGTCCGGCGTGGCGACCGCCATCACCGCGCCCATCAGCACCATCGGCAGCACCACGATCCCGGCGCCGCCGACCGTCGTGGCGACCATCGCCTTCGAGGAGGCCGTCCGGGGCAGGTAGCGGGTGAAGTCGGGGCCTGAGGGCACCCAGCTGATGCCACCGGCCGCGATCGTGCCGATGCCCGCGATCATCATCGCCGTCGAACCGGCCGGCTTGTCGAAGACCGCCGCCCAGTCGGTGTTCGCCACCAGGTGCACCAGGACCAGCACGGAGAACGCGCCGAAGAGGTAGGTGGACCAGGTGCTGCACACCCGCAGCGCGTTGATCCCCAGGCCCGAGACGAGGAAGGTGCACGTGACGAACGCCAGCAGGGTGACCACGATGAGGAAGGTGTTCGACTTCACACCGAACAGCAGGTCCAGGACGGTCAGCACCGCGTAGGCGCCGGTCACCGCGTTGATCGTCTCCCAGCCCCAGCGGGCCACCCAGATCAGCGACCCGGGAAAAAGGTTTCCGCGCTGGCCGAACACGGCCCGCGACAGCGCCATGCCGGGCGCTCCGCCCCGCTTGCCGGCGATCGAGATGAGACCGACGATCCCGTACGACAGGACGGGCGCGGCCGCGGCCACGACCAGCACCTGCCAGAAGTTCAGGCCGTTGAAGACGATCAAGCCGGCACCCATCGTGAGCAGCAGCACACTGATGTTGGCCGCGACCCAGGTCGGGAAGAGGCCGCGGACCCGGCCGGTCCGCTCGTCGTCGGGGACCGGTTCGAGACCTCGGGTCTCCAGGGCCTTGTCGGGGGAGGCGCCTTCGGCGTCGGAGGCGTGGGGCATGGGGGTACTCCGTGCAGAGGTGGGGGGACCCACCCAGCGTACGTGCTCCGCCGAAGACGCCGTCGTGGCCGATACTGGACAGGTTATGGGAATCGAAATCCTCATCCTTGCCGTCGTCATCGCCGTGGTCGCGGTCGCCGTGACCAGCGGGCTCGTGATCAGCGGCCGCAAGAAGAAGCAGCTGCCGCCGGCCGAGCCGCCGTCCACCACGCCGCCCCTCACCGCTCCGCCCGCCGAGCCGCACGTCGGCGACGAGGCGGAGACGCCGCGGGAAGAACCGCGCCGCACCGTCGAGGAGGTCGGCCTCCCCACCGCCGAGGAGGCCGTCGAGACGCCGACCGCCGTCGAGGACCCCGTCGTCGCCGAGCCCCCGGCGCCCGAGATCGAGGTCCCCGAGCCCACCGCCGGCCGCCTCGTACGGCTCCGGGCCCGCCTCGCCCGCTCCCAGAACTCGCTCGGCAAGGGACTGCTCACGCTGCTGTCCCGCGAGCACCTGGACGAGGACACCTGGGAGGAGATCGAGGAGACCCTGCTGACCGCCGACGTCGGCGTCGCCCCCACCCAGGAACTCGTCGAGCGCCTGCGCGAGCGCGTCCGGGTCCTCGGCACCCGCACCCCCGAGGAGCTGCGCGGCCTGCTGCGCGAGGAGCTGATCACCCTCCTCGGCCCGGACCTCGACCGGACCGTGCACACCGAGAGCGCCGCGGACACCCCCGGCGTCGTGATGGTCGTCGGCGTCAACGGCACCGGCAAGACCACCACCACCGGCAAGCTGGCCCGCGTCCTCGTCGCCGACGGCAGGTCCGTCGTCCTCGGCGCCGCCGACACCTTCCGCGCCGCCGCGGCCGACCAGCTCCAGACCTGGGGCGAGCGCGTCGGCGCCCGTACCGTGCGCGGTCCCGAGGGCGGCGACCCGGCCTCCATCGCGTACGACGCGGTCAAGGAGGGCATCGCGGAGAAGGCCGACGTCGTCCTCATCGACACCGCCGGCCGCCTCCACACCAAGACCGGTCTCATGGACGAGCTCGGCAAGGTCAAGCGCGTGGTCGAGAAGCACGGCCCGCTCGACGAGGTCCTCCTCGTCCTCGACGCCACCACCGGCCAGAACGGCCTCATCCAGGCCCGCGTCTTCGCCGAGGTCGTCGACATCACCGGCATCGTCCTGACCAAGCTCGACGGCACCGCCAAGGGCGGCATCGTCATCGCCGTCCAGCGCGAGCTGGGCGTCCCCGTCAAGCTCATCGGCCTGGGCGAGGGCCCGGACGACCTGGCCCCCTTCGAGCCGGGCGCCTTCGTCGACGCCCTGATCGGCGACTGACACCCGGGGGCCGGCCCGAGGGCGCGCCCCCGGGCGACGGCCACGGGGAAGGGCCCGCTCCGAAAGGCCCGCGCCGACCCCGCGCGAAAGGGCCCCCGCCGTCCGTGGCGGGGGCCCTTTCGCGTACGTCCCCGGGAGCGCCGGGCGCGTTCAGCGGTGGGTGCGGTGGCAGATGTACGCCAGGGTGCCGAGCAGCAGCCGCGCCTGCGGCGGCGCCCCGGCCGTGTCCAGCGTCGGCGGCCGCAGCCAGCGCACCGGGCCGAGACCGCCCCGGTCCGACGGGGGAGCGGTGATGTACCGCCCCGGCCCCAGCCCGTGCAGATCCAGCTCCGCGTCGTCCCAGCCCATCCGGTACAGCAGGCGCGGCAGCTCGGCCGCCGCCCCCGGCGCCACGAAGAACTGCGCCCGTCCCGCCGGCGTCACGCACACCGGCCCCAGCGGCAGCCCCATGCGCTCCAGACGCACCAGCGCCCGCCGCCCCGCCGGCTCCGCGACCTCGATCACGTCGAAGGCGCGCCCGACCGGGAGCATCAGCGCCGCCCCCGGGTACGCGGACCACGCCCTGGTCGCGTCCTCCAGCGCGGCGCCCGCGGGCACCGGCTCGGCGAAGGACAGCGGGTGCGCCCCCGGAGCCGTACAGCTCCCGTCGCCGCAGGAGCACCGGCCGGAGGCCGCCCGCGCGCCGGGAACGACGTCCCAGCCCCAGAGTCCGGTGTACTCGGCCACCGCTGTGCACTCCGTGGTGCGTACGCGGCGACGCGAGCCGGACCGCATCTCGCGAATGCCGCCGATCGTGAAGCCCATGCCCCCTCCAACGGGTCCAGCGCGCCGGTGGTTACGACCCGGAGCACCGCCGTCGCGCACCGTCACCCTCCGTCGCCGAAAGCGGCGCGGTGGCGCGGACGGGGTGGTGCGGACCGCGACACGCGCCCCGGCGCGCTCCTGTCCGCCGACTCCGGTTCGTCGCATGTCAAGTGAATCGCGTTCCCCGCCCGGTGAGTTCATTCGAAGGGGTGGCGAATGGTGGCGTTTCTTGTCACGGCCTCGCCGGAGGGGTGATCGTAGGATTACTTTCGGTACTCGGATGCAGGAAGGCGTGTGCGCGGCGGGTATGCCGGAGGCAAGCCGGTTTCCCGCCCGAAGGAGTGAGAACGCCGGACGGATGTCGTGGGACGCGGCATTCTGGTAAGGCTTCGCACGACAGGCGATCAGGTGGATGGGGGCGTTCCAGTGGGCGGCAACGGCGCAGACGGTACGACTGCCGGCAAGCGCCCGAACGAGCGGCTGAGCTCCTGGTTCGTGCGCAGCGGCTGGTCGAAGGGCGAACTGGCGCGCCAGGTCAACCGCAGGGCCCGCCAGATGGGCGCGCACCACATCTCCACCGACACCTCCCGCGTACGCCGCTGGCTCGACGGCGAACAGCCCCGCGAACCCATCCCGCGCATCCTGTCCGAACTCTTCTCCGAACGCTTCGGCTCGGTCGTCGCCGTCGAGGACCTCGGTCTGCGCACCGCCCACCAGTCCCCGTCCGTCTCCGGCGTCGACCTGCCCTGGGCCGGCCCGCAGACCGTCGCCCTGCTCAGCGAGTTCTCCCGCAGCGACCTCATGCTCGCCCGCCGCGGCTTCCTCGGCTCCTCGCTCTCGCTCGCCGCCGGCCCCGCCCTCATCGAGCCCATGCAGCGCTGGCTCGTCCCCACCCCGGCGGGCGACCCCGGGCGCCCCGCGCCCGCACCCGACGCGCACCGGCCCCACCGGCTCTCCGACATCGAACTCGACCTGCTCGAGTCGACCACCGCCATGTTCCGCACCTGGGACGCCCAGTGCGGCGGCGGACTGCGCCGCAAGGCCGTCGTCGGACAGCTCCACGAGGTCACCGACCTCCTCCAGGAACCCCAGCCGGCCGCCACCGCCCGGCGCCTTTTCCGCTGCGCCGCCGAACTCGCCGAACTCGCCGGCTGGATGAGCTACGACGTGGGCCTCCAGCCCACCGCCCAGAAGTACTTCGTGCTCGCCCTGCACGCCGCCAAGGAAGCCGGCGACAAGCCCCTCGGCTCGTACATCCTCTCCTCCATGAGCCGCCAGATGATCCACCTCGGCCGGCCCGACGACGCCCTCGAACTCATCCACCTCGCCCAGTACGGCAGCCGCGACTGCGCCACCCCGCGCACCCAGGCCATGCTGTACGCGATGGAGGCCCGCGCCTACGCCAACATGGGCCAGCCGTCCAAGTGCAAGCGGGCCGTCCGCATGGCCGAGGACACCTTCGCCGACGTGGGCCTCGACGGCGAACCGGAGCCCGACTGGATCGCCTTCTTCACGGAGGCCGAGCTCAACGGCGAGAACTCCCACTCCTACCGCGACCTCGCCTACGTCGCCGGGCGCTCCCCGACCTACGCCTCCCTCGCGGAACCCGTGATGGAGCGGGCCGTCGAACTCTTCGAGAAGGACCCCGGCCACCAGCGGTCCTACGCCCTCAACCTCATCGGCATGGCCACCGTCCACCTCCTCAAGCGCGAGCCCGAGCAGTCCGTCGTGCTGGCGGAGAAGGCGCTCGGCGTCGCCAAGAGCATCCGCTCCGAGCGGGTCAACAACCGGCTCCGCAAGACCGTGGACACCGCCGCGCGCGACTTCGGCGACGTCGCCGAGGTCGTCCAGCTCACCGACCGCCTCACCCAGCTCCTGCCCGAGGCCGCCGAAGCGGTCTGACCCCCGCTCCCCGCGAGCCCCCCGACCCCGGCCGCGCCCCGCGTCCCGTACTGCCCGACTCGGCTCCCCCGCCGCACAGGACACACGGACCAGGGCGCGGCCGGTCCGCGTCCCGGACGCGGGGCCGCGTGGCCCGCGGGACCCCCGAGCCCGATTCCGCCCGATCCGGCCACCCCGCCCGTACGGCGGCTCCCGTACGAGAACCGCTGTACGGGAGCCGCCGTACGACCCCGCCGCACGTCCCGCACCGGCCTGCCGCGCGCAGGGTACGCCCGTGACCTCGCCGTGACCCAGGCGTTCACGGCCGCGTAACACGCCCCACCCCTTCGTCACCGCTCCGAAACATCGGGCGGCATCGGCCGAAACCGCGCTGCGCCAACCTCAGGGCCCATAACCGGCCACCCTCACGGCCGGCCGCTCCCCGGCCCCGCCCCGCACAGGCCGCACCGACGACGAGGAGACGCCGATGGCACCAGCCGTCACGACCCTGGCAGCGGACGCCCCCGCGCTGTCCGCCGCCAACACCGGGTTCATGCTCATCTGCTCCGCCCTGGTCATGCTGATGACCCCGGCGCTCGCCTTCTTCTACGGAGGCATGGTCCGCGTCAAATCCACCCTGAACATGCTGATGATGAGCTTCATCAGCCTCGGGATCGTCACCGTCCTGTGGGTGCTCTACGGCTTCGGCCTCGCCTTCGGCACCGACATCGGGTCCGTCATCGGCTGGTCCCCGGACTACCTCGGCCTCAGCGGCATCGGCGTCACCGAACTCTGGGACGGCTACACCATCCCGGTCTACGTCTTCGCCGTCTTCCAGCTGATGTTCGCCGTCCTCACCCCCGCGCTCATCAGCGGCGCCCTCGCCGACCGGGTCAAGTTCACCGCCTGGGCCCTCTTCGTCGCCCTCTGGGCCACCGTCGTCTACTTCCCCGTCGCCCACTGGGTCTGGGGCGCCGGCGGCTGGCTGTTCGAGATGGGCGTCATCGACTTCGCCGGCGGCACCGCCGTCCACATCAACGCGGGCGCCGCCGCCCTCGGCGTCATCCTCGTCATCGGCAAGCGCGTCGGATTCAAGAAGGACCCGATGCGGCCGCACAGCCTGCCGCTCGTCATGCTCGGCGCCGGCCTGCTCTGGTTCGGCTGGTTCGGCTTCAACGCCGGCTCCTGGCTCGGCAACGACGACGGCGTCGGCGCCGTCATGTTCGTCAACACCCAGGTGGCCACCGCCGCCGCCATGCTCGCCTGGCTCGCCTACGAGAAGCTCCGCCACGGCGCCTTCACCACCCTCGGCGCCGCCTCCGGCGCCGTCGCCGGCCTCGTCGCCATCACCCCCGCGGGCGGCTCCTGCTCCCCGCTCGGCGCGATCGCCATCGGCGCCGTCGCCGGCCTCGTCTGCGCCATGGCCGTCGGCCTCAAGTACAAGCTCGGCTACGACGACTCCCTCGACGTCATCGGCGTCCACCTCGTCGGCGGCGTCATCGGCTCCCTCCTCGTCGGCTTCTTCGCCACCGGCGGCGTCCAGTCCGACGCCAAGGGCCTCTTCTACGGTGGCGGCCTGGAACAACTCGGCAAGCAGGCCGTCGGCGTCTTCGCCGTCCTCGCCTACTCCCTGATCGTCTCCGCGGTCCTCGCCCTCGTCATCGACAGGACGATGGGCATGCGGGTCAGCGAGGACGACGAGGTCTCCGGCATCGACCAGGTCGAGCACGCCGAGACCGCCTACGACTTCAGCGGCGCCGGCGGCGGCACCGCCCCCCGTACCACCGCCACCACCACCGCCGCACCCGCCCCGGCCGTCACGCAGAACAAGAAGGTGGACGCATGAAGCTCATCACCGCGGTCGTCAAGCCGCACCGGCTCGACGAGATCAAGGAGGCCCTCCAGGCCTTCGGGGTCCACGGCCTCACCGTCACCGAGGCCAGCGGCTACGGACGCCAGCGCGGCCACACCGAGGTCTACCGCGGCGCCGAGTACACCGTCGACCTCGTCCCCAAGATCCGTATCGAGGTCCTGGTCGAGGACGAGGACGCCGAACAGCTCATCGAGGTCGTCGTGAAGGCCGCCCGCACCGGCAAGATCGGCGACGGCAAGGTGTGGAGCGTCCCGGTCGACACGGCCGTCCGCGTCCGCACCGGCGAACGCGGGCCCGACGCCCTGTAGCAGCGCCGCGCGGCACGCACCTCCGCGCACACGAGGCGTACGACAGCGGGCGGCGCGGCATCGCCACCGCACGGGCCCGGGCACCTCGCCCGGGACCGCCGCACCGGACCCAGGCACGGCACACACGGACGGGAGCCGCCGGGTGACGAACCCCGACACGCGCACGCAGACCGACGACCCGGGACCCGGCCGGTACGCGGCGGCCCGGCAGCTCCTCCTCGCGGAGAAGGAGCGGCCGGGCCCCCCGCGCCGCGCCGCCCTCGCCCGCCTCACCGACGACTGGCTCACCGGCCTCTTCACCGCCGCCGCCCCGCCGCCCGGCACCGCCCTCGTCGCCGTCGGCGGTTACGGCCGCGGCGAACTCTCCCCGCGCAGCGACCTCGACCTCCTCCTGCTCCACGACGGCACCGCCGACAAGACCGCCGTCGCCGCCCTCGCCGACCGCGTCTGGTACCCCGTCTGGGACCTCGGCATCGCCCTCGACCACTCCGTCCGCACCCCCGGCGAGGCCCGCGCCACCGCCGCCGGCGACCTCAAGGCCCACCTCGGCCTCCTCGACGCGCGCCCCCTCGCCGGCGACACCGCGCTCGTCACCGCCCTGCGGACCACCGTCCTCGCCGACTGGCGCGACCAGGCCACCCGCCGGCTGCCCGAACTCGCCGCGCTCTGCCGCGAACGCGCCGAACGCTCCGGCGAACTCCGCTTCCTCCTCGAACCCGACCTCAAGGAGGCCCGCGGCGGCCTCCGCGACACCCAGGCCCTCCGCGCCGTCGCCGCCTCCTGGCTCGCCGACGCCCCCCGCGACGGCCTCGACGCCGCCCGCCGCCGCCTCCTCGACGCCCGCGACGCCCTCCACCTCACCACCGGCCGCGCCACCGACCGGCTCGCCCTGCAGGAACAGGACGCCGTCGCCCGCACCCTCGGCCTCCTCGACGCCGACACCCTGCTCCGCGAGGTGTACGAAGCCGCCGGCACCGTCGCGTACGCCTCCGACGTCACCTGGCGCGCCGTCGCCCGCGTCCTCAAGGCCCGCACCGCACGCCCCCGCCTCCGGGCCGTCTTCGGCGGCCGTTCCACGGCGGGGAAACCGCCCGCCGAACGCACCCCCCTCGCCGAGGGCGTCGTGGAGATGGACGGCGAGGCCGTCCTCGCCCGCACCGCACGCCCCGAACGCGACCCGGTGCTGCCGCTGCGCGCCGCCGCCGCGGCCGCCCAGGCCGGACTGCCGCTCTCCCCGCACGCCGTACGCCACCTCGCCGCCACCGCGGCTCCCCTCCCCGTGCCCTGGCCCGCCGAGGCCCGGGAGGAACTCGTCACCCTCCTCGGCGCCGGGCCGCCCGCCGTCCCGGTCTGGGAGGCGCTGGAGGCGGAGGGGCTCGTCACCCGCCTCCTGCCCGACTGGGACCGGGTCCGCCACCGCCCCCAGCGCAACCCCGTCCACACCTGGACCGTCGACCGCCACCTCGTGGAGACCGCGGTCCGCGCCGCCTCCCTCACCCGCCGCGTCGGCCGGCCCGACCTCCTCCTCGTCGCCGCCCTCCTCCACGACATCGGCAAGGGCTGGCCCGGCGACCACTCCGTCGCCGGGGAGACCATCGCCCGCGACCTCGCCGCCCGCGTCGGCTTCGACCGCACCGACACCGCCACCCTCGCCACCCTCGTACGCCACCACCTCCTCCTCGTCGACACCGCCACCCGCCGCGACCTGGACGACCCCGCCACCGTCCGGGCCGTCGCCACCGCCGTGGGCACCTACGGGACGCTGGAACTCCTGCACGCCCTCACCGAGGCCGACGCCCTCGCCACCGGACCCGCCGCCTGGTCCTCCTGGCGCGCGCTCCTCGTCGACGACCTCGTCGCACGCGTCGCCGGCGTTCTCGCGGGCGAACCCCTGCCCGACCCCGAGGCCGCCGCCCCCAGCGCCGCGCAGGAACGCCTCGCCGTCGAGGCCCTGCGCACCGGCGAACCCGTCCTCGCCCTGCACACCCGCGAGGACCAGCCCCTCGACCCCGACGAACCCGAGCCCGTCGGCGTCGAACTCGTCATCGCCATGCCGGACCAGCCCGGCGTGCTCCCCGCCGTCGCCGGCGTCCTCGCCCTGCACCGCCTCACCGTGCGCGCCGCCGACCTGCGGGCCGTACGCCTCCCGGACGGGCTCGCCACCGGACCCGGCGACGGGCCGGGCGCCGGGTCCGGCGACCGCTCCGTCCTGGTCCTCGACTGGCGCGTCGCCGCCGAGTACGGCTCCCTGCCCCAGGCCCACCGCCTGCGCGCCGACCTCGTCCGCGCCCTCGACGGCACCCTCGACATCGCCGCCCGCCTCGCCGAACGCGAGGCCGCCTACCCGCGGCGCCGCGGCGTCCAGGCCCCGCCGCCCCGCGTCACCGTCGCCCCCGCCGGATCCCGCCTCGCCACCGTCCTGGAGGTCCGCGCCCAGGACGCCCCCGGACTCCTCCACCGCATCGGCCGCGCCCTGGAGGGAGCGGCGGTACGGGTCCGCAGCGCCCACGTCTCCACGCTCGGCGCCAACGCCGTCGACACCCTGTACGTGACCCGCCCCGACGGCACGCTCCTCACGGACGGGGAGGCGGCCGACCTCGCCCGGGCGCTGGAGAAGGCCCTGGGGTGAGCCGCCGGCTGCGCCGCCGGGCGGCCGATCCGGTGGGCAGGGACGATTCACGCGGCGGGCCGGATACCCTGGAGGGCGATTCTCTGCCCCCGACCTCAAGGACCGACGAGCGCCGTGTTCGATACTCTCTCCGACCGCCTGAGCGCGACTTTCAAGAGCCTCCGGGGCAAGGGTCGCCTTTCCGAGCAGGACATCGACAGCGCGGCCCGGGAAATCCGTATCGCACTCCTCGAGGCGGACGTCGCCCTCCCGGTCGTCCGCGCGTTCATCAAGAACGTCAAGGAGCGGGCCCTCGGCGCAGAGGTCTCCAAGGCCCTGAACCCGTCGCAGCAGGTCATCAAGATCGTCAACGACGAGCTGGTCGGGATCCTCGGCGGCGAGACCCGCCGTCTGCGCTTCGCCAAGTCCGGCCCCACCGTGATCATGCTCGCCGGTCTCCAGGGCGCCGGTAAGACCACGCTCGCCGGAAAGCTCGGCCTCTGGCTCAAGGGCCAGGGCCACTCCCCGCTGCTCGTCGCCTGCGACCTCCAGCGCCCCAACGCCGTCAACCAGCTCTCGGTCGTCGCCGACCGCGCCGGCGTCGCCTTCTACGGCCCGCAGCCCGGCAACGGCGTCGGTGACCCGGTCCAGGTCGCGAAGGACTCCGTCGAGTACGCGCGGACCAAGCTGTACGACGTCGTCATCGTCGACACCGCCGGCCGCCTCGGCATCGACCAGGAGCTGATGCGGCAGGCCGCGGACATCCGCGACGCCGTCAACCCCGACGAGATCCTCTTCGTCGTCGACGCCATGATCGGTCAGGACGCGGTCAACACCGCCGAGGCCTTCCGCGACGGCGTCGGCTTCGACGGCGTCGTCCTCTCCAAGCTCGACGGCGACGCCCGCGGTGGTGCCGCGCTCTCCATCGCGCACGTCACCGGCAAGCAGATCATGTTCGCCTCCAACGGCGAGAAGCTGGACGACTTCGACGCGTTCCACCCGGACCGCATGGCGTCCCGCATCCTCGGCATGGGCGACATGCTCTCGCTCATCGAGAAGGCCCAGCAGACCTTCGACGAGGACGAGGCCGCCAAGATGGCCTCCAAGCTCGCGTCGAAGAAGGGCCAGGAGTTCACCCTCGACGACTTCCTCGCCCAGATGGAGCAGGTCCGCAAGATGGGCTCCATCTCCAAGCTCCTCGGCATGCTGCCCGGCATGGCCCAGATGAAGGAGCAGATCAACAACATCGACGAGCGGGACGTCGACCGCACCGCCGCCATCATCAAGTCGATGACCCCGGCCGAGCGCCAGGACCCGACCATCATCAACGGCTCCCGCCGGGCCCGTATCGCCAAGGGCTCCGGTGTCGAGGTCAGCGCCGTGAAGGGCCTGGTCGAGCGGTTCTTCGAGGCCCGCAAGATGATGTCCCGCATGGCCCAGGGCGGCGGCCTGCCCGGCATGCCCGGCATCCCGGGCATGGGTGGCGGCCCCGGCCGCCAGAAGAAGCAGGTCAAGCAGGCCAAGGGCAAGCGCAAGAGCGGCAACCCGATGAAGCGGAAGGCCGAGGAGCAGGCCGCCGCCGAGCGCCGCGAGCAGGCCGCCCAGCAGGGCGGCGCGTTCGGCCTCCCGGCCGCCGGCCAGACCCCGCAGGACTTCGAGCTCCCGGACGAGTTCAAGAAGTTCATGGGCTGATCCGGCAGGGGGCCACCCTGGCCCGGACGTTTCACGAGGGCAGGGGCCCGGAGCGGTACGGAGACGACCGCCCGGGCCCTTTTTCGTCCCTCCGGATCGCCCGTGATGCCGCTTTCGCCCCGATCTGTCGATACTGGGGGCGACAGCCGCCCCGAGGAGAGCCACGTGGCCAACCCCGTACCCCCGCGCGACCGGACCGACCAGCCCTGGCGCTCGGAAGGGGCACCGCCGCCCCCGCCCCCCAAGCGGAAGATGCCCGGCGGCTGGGGCAGCCTCGTCCTCACCGCCCTCGCCGTCTACCTCGTCACCAACCTGGTGCTCTCGTTCTTCAACGAGGGCGACGGCCCCACGATCTCGTACACCGAGTTCAGCAGACAGGTCGCCGCCGGCAACGTCACCACCCTCTACTCCAAGGGCGACGCCATCCAGGGCACCCTCAAGAACAGACAGCCCGTCCCCGACGGCGAGGGCGACTACACGAAGTTCCGCACCCAGCGGCCCGCCTTCGCCGACGACGACCTCTGGGCCCAGCTCACGAAGCAGAAGGTCACCGTCACCGCCCGGCCGGTCGTCCAGGAACGCTCCTTCCTCGCCAACCTCCTCATCTCCCTCGCGCCGATGCTGCTCCTCGTCCTCCTGTGGGTCTTCATCGCCCGCCGGATGAGCGCCGGCATGGGCGGCGCGGGCGGCATGCTCGGCCGCAAGCAGCCGCCGAAACCCGTCGAGCTGGAGAGCGGCCGGCGCACCACCTTCGCCGACGTCGCCGGCATCGACGAGGTGGAGGGCGAACTCAACGACGTCGTCGACTTCCTCCAACACCCCGACGCCTACCGCGCCATGGGCGCCAAGATGCCCCGCGGCGTCCTCCTCGCCGGACCACCCGGCACCGGCAAGACCCTCCTCGCCCGGGCCGTCGCCGGAGAGGCCCAGGTGCCCTTCTTCTCCGCCTCCGCCTCCGAGTTCATCGAGATGATCGTCGGCGTCGGCGCCTCCCGCGTCCGCGAACTCTTCGCCGAGGCCCGCAAGGTCGCCCCCGCCATCATCTTCATCGACGAGATCGACACCATCGGCCGCGCCCGCGGCGGCGGCGCCGGCATGGGCGGCCACGACGAACGCGAACAGACCCTCAACCAGATCCTCACCGAGATGGACGGGTTCACCGGATCCGAGGGCGTCATCGTCCTCGCCGCCACCAACCGCGCCGACGTCCTCGACCCCGCCCTCACCCGCCCCGGCCGCTTCGACCGCATCGTCCACGTCAACCCGCCCGACCGCGGCGGCCGCGAGGCCATCCTCCGCATCCACACCCGCGAGATCCCGCTCGCCCAGGACGTCGACCTCGCCCAGGTCGCCCGCACCACCCCCGGCATGACCGGCGCCGAACTCGCCAACCTCGCCAACGAGGCCGCGCTCCTCGCCGTCAAACGCGACCGCGAGGCCGTCACCCGGACCGACCTCTCCGACGCCCTGGAGAAGGTCCAGCTCGGCGCCGAACGCCCCCTCGTCATGCCCCTGGAGGAACGCCGCCGCACCGCCTACCACGAGAGCGGCCACGCCCTCCTCGGCATGCTCCAGCCCGGCGCCGACCCCGTCCGCAAGATCACCATCGTGCCGCGCGGCCGCGCCCTCGGCGTCACGCTCTCCACCCCCGACGCCGACAAGTACGCCTACACCGAGGAGTACCTGCGCGGCCGGATCATCGGCGCCCTCGGCGGCATGGCCGCCGAACAGGTCGTCTTCGGCGTCGTCACCACCGGAGCCGAGAGCGACCTCGAACAGGTCACCCGCATCGCCCGCGGCATGGCCGGCCGCTGGGGCATGAGCGCCCGCGTCGGCCGCCTCACCGTCATCCCCGGCGACACCCAGCAGGCGTACGGCCTCTCCGCGGCCCCCACCACCCTCGACACCGTCGACGAGGAGATGCGCCGCATCGTCGACGAGTGCTACGAGAGCGCGGTCCGACAGCTCCGCGAACACCGCGACCGTCTCGACGCCCTCGCCGAGGCCCTCCTCGCCCACGAAACCCTCGAGGAGGCCGACGCCTACCGCGCCGCGGGCCTTCCCCGCACGACCCCGGAGCGAGCCCTCGGCGCGGAGGAGTGAGCCGCCCCGGACCGCCGGGTGGTGCGGGGGAGGGGCGAAGGGCCCGGGGGCGGACGGTGAGGCCGGTGCCCGGAGCCGTACGGGCACCACGCTCCCGCCGGCCCCCGGTCACGGCACCCGGGCGATCACGTACCGGAAGACGTTCGGCATCCACACCGTGCCGTCCGCGCGGACGTACGGGGCGAGGGCCTCCTCGATCTCCTTCTCCACCTGCGCCAGGTCCGTCGCCCGCACCGCCTCGTCGAAGGCCCCCGTCGACAGCAGGCCGCGCACCGCGCTGCTCCCGTCCGCGTAACCGAACGGGCACGCCACCCGGCCCGAGCCCTCGGGGCGCAGCCCCGCCCGCGCCACCAGGCCGTCCAGGTCCGGGCGGCCCGCCGGGGACCGGTCCGCGAGGCGCGCCCCGACCCGCAGCACCGGCTCCGCCGCACACCGCTCCGGCGGACCCGCCGACGCCAGCACGACCGCCGCACCGGATTGCGCCGAACGGGTGATCGCGGCGAGCTCCGCACCCAGCGCGTCCGTCGCCTCGAACGCGGTCACCACGTCGTACGGGCCGGCGTCCGCGGGCACCCGCCCGCCGACCGCCACCCCCTCCGGCAGCCGCTCCCGGGCCAGCTCCATGCGCGCGTGGTCCCGGTCCACACCGGTCACCGAGGCGCCCCGCGCCGCCGCCATCAGCAGCGCGAGGCCCGAACCGCAGCCGAGGCCGAGCACCCGGGACCGTGCGCCCACACCGAGCCGGTCGTAGACCGCCTCGTACAACGGCACGAGCATCCGCTCCTGGATCTCGGCCCAGTCGCGGGCGGGGTGGTGCGGGACGAGCGTAGGTGTCATGGAGAACGCCCCAATCCGTGACGGAACGACAGCCCCCCGTAGCCAGGGAACTGCGCTTCCCCGCCCGCGTCCAGTCCTGGCACCGCACCGATTCGTCCGGAGGAGGCCCGGTGCGCCGCCTTGCGGGCGGACCCGGTAATGTGCCCGCAACACTTCACCCGCCGCACTCCCGCGGGGGGCGCGCACCCCGTGGATATGCGCCGGGGCGTATGCGCCACTACGCACCGGCTTGATGCCCCCTGCGCCCCTTCTCCGCAGATCGGCGCACTGGCCCTCGTCGGGACGCATCAATGGCCAACTGACTGGTACGTGCAAATTATTTGGGATGCCCCGTAATGGAACCCGGAAGGGATCCGGCTCGTTGTACCCGACGTGAGCACGACACCACCTGTTCTCGCCGCAGAGCTGGCGCAGGCGTGGGCCGACATTCAACGGCACCACCCCGAGCTGCCGGACCTCGCCGCGCCCGAGTCCCTGATCGGAGAGTCCTCGTCCGCCTGCGGCGCCGAGCTCTCCTTCGAGCGACTGCTCCACGAGGCAGTCCACGGCATCGCAGCCGCCCGAGGAGTCCGCGACACCTCACGGGCCGGCCGCTACCACAACCGCAGATTCCTGGCGATCGCCGAGGAGATGGGCCTCGACCATCCCGAGGAGCCACATCCCAGCAGCGGCTTCTCCCTGGTCACGCTCAACGCCGAGGCGAGGCGCCGCTACCGCCCCACCATCGAACGGCTCCAGCGCGCCCTCAAGGCCCACACGGTGGCCACGGCCGCCGACACCAAGCGCACCTTCCGCGGGCCGGCCGCCCGGCACGGCTCCTCCGGCGGCGGCGTCCGCGTCAAGGCCGTCTGCGACTGCGGACGCAACGTGCGCGTGGTGCCCTCGGTGCTGGCCCAGGCCCCGATCGTGTGCGGCGGCTGCGGCAAGCCCTTCCGCATCCCGGAGACGGTGGGCGCCGCCAACTGACCCGGCCGGGTGTGGCACAATGGCTAGCTGTACTCGACAGTCGAACAGGACCCCTCTCTCCTCCGGCTGACGCGTCCATCGGGCAATTCGGGTACCGCAACCCCACGTGGCATCCCGTGGTGCCCCACCACGTCAAGACCAGGAGACACCACTCCAGTGGCAGTCAAGATCAAGCTCAAGCGCCTCGGCAAGATTCGCCAGCCGCACTACCGCATCGTCGTCGCCGACTCCCGCACCCGCCGGGACGGTCGCGCGATCGAGGAGATCGGCCTCTACCACCCGACGTACAACCCGTCGCGTATCGAGGTCGACTCCGAGCGTGCGCAGTACTGGCTGTCCGTCGGCGCCCAGCCGACCGAGCCCGTCCTCGCCATCCTGAAGCTCACCGGCGACTGGCAGAAGCACAAGGGCCTGCCGGCCCCGGAGAAGCCGCTGCTGGCCCCGGCCACCAAGGAGGCGAAGCGCGCCTCGTTCGACGAGTTCGCGAAGACCCTCGAGGGCGGCGACGACAAGGGTGAGGCCATCACCCCCAAGGCCAAGAAGGCCGACAAGAAGGCTGACGAGGCCGAGGCCGCGTCGACCGAGTCGACCGAGGCCTGAGCATGCTCGAGGAGGCTCTCGAGCACCTCGTGAAGGGCATCGTCGACAATCCCGACGATGTGCAGGTCGCCTCGCGCAACCTGCGTCGTGGCCGCGTGCTCGAGGTTCGGGTCCACCCCGACGACCTCGGTAAGGTGATCGGCCGCAACGGCCGCACCGCTCGTGCGCTGCGCACCGTCGTGGGCGCCATCGGCGGCCGCGGCATCCGCGTCGACCTCGTCGACGTGGACCAGGTTCGCTGACCACGGTCGGCCGCATACCTTAAGAAGCGCCGGCACGGGCCGGGGAGGGCTTTCGAGCCCGCCCCGGCCCGTCGTCGTCCGACAGGAGAGTGTGTAAGTCGTGCAGCTGGTAGTCGCGCGAATCGGCCGCGCCCACGGCATCAAGGGCGAGGTCACCGTCGAGGTCCGTACCGACGAGCCCGAGCTGAGGCTCGGCCCGGGGGCCGTCCTCCGCACCGACCCGGCCTCCACCGGGCCGCTGACCATCGAGTCCGGCCGCGTCCACAGCGGCCGGCTGCTGCTGCGCTTCGAGGGCGTCCACGACCGCACCGCCGCCGAAGCCCTCCGCAACACCCTCCTCATCGCCGAGGTCGACCCGACCGAGCTGCCCGAGGAGGAGGACGAGTACTACGACCACCAGCTCATCGACCTGGACGTGGTCCTCGCCGACGGCACCGAGGTCGGTGTCATCACCGAGATCTCCCACCTGCCGTCCCAGGACCTCTTCATCGTGGAGCGCCCCGACGGCACCGAGCTGATGATCCCCTTCGTCTCCGAGATCGTCTCCGAGATCGACCTGGAGAACCAGCGCGCCGTCATCACCCCGCCCCCCGGCCTCATCGACGACCGCGCCGTGATCGCCTCCGCGCGCGACGCGGAGACGGAGGAGCCGGACACGGAGGAGCGGGACACCGAGGAGCGGGACGCATGAGGCTCGACGTCGTCACGATCTTCCCCGAGTACCTCGAACCGCTGAACGTCTCGCTCGTCGGCAAGGCCCGCGCCCGCGGACAGCTCGACGTCCACGTCCACGACCTGCGCGACTGGACGTACGACCGCCACAACACCGTCGACGACACCCCCTACGGCGGCGGCCCCGGCATGGTCATGAAGACCGAGCCCTGGGGCGACGCCCTCGACCAGACCCTCGCCGACGGGTACGAGGCGGGCGCGCACGGCCCCGTCCTCGTCGTCCCCACCCCCAGCGGACGCCCCTTCACCCAGGAACTCGCCGTCGAGCTCTCCGAACGGCCCTGGCTGATCTTCACCCCGGCCCGTTACGAGGGCATCGACCGCCGCGTCATGGACGAGTACGCCACCCGCGTTCCCGTCTACGAGGTGTCCATCGGCGACTACGTCCTCGCCGGCGGCGAGGCCGCCGTCCTCGTCGTCACCGAGGCCGTCGCCCGCCTCCTGCCCGGTGTCCTCGGCAACGCCGAGTCCCACCGCGACGACTCCTTCGCCCCCGGCGCCATGGCCAACCTCCTCGAAGGCCCCGTCTACACCAAGCCCCCCGAGTGGCGCGGCCGGGCCATCCCCGAGGTGCTCCTCAGCGGCCACCACGGCAAGATCGCCCGCTGGCGGCGCGACGAGGCCTTCCGCCGCACCGTGGCCAACCGGCCCGACCTCATCGAGCGCTGCGACCCCGCCGCCTTCGACAAGAAGGACCGCGAGATCCTCTCGATGCTGGGCTGGGCCCCCGAACCCGGCGGCCGATTTTGGCGCAGGGTCGAGGGCGTGGAAGAATAGGCCGCTGTCGTCCGTCCGGCGCGCGCCCCTGCCACAGGGGGAAGACGCCCGCCCTCCGCGGACGGCGATCCCATCCTCACGAACGTACCGCTGATGACCTGTGGCATCAGCGAGGAAAGAGACCTCCATGGCCTCCCTGCTCGACCAGGTCAACGCGGGTTCGCTCCGCTCCGACCTCCCCGCCTTCCGTCCCGGCGACACCGTGAACGTCCACGTGCGCGTCATCGAGGGCAACCGCTCCCGTATCCAGCAGTTCAAGGGCGTCGTCATCCGCCGCCAGGGCTCGGGCGTCAGCGAGACCTTCACGGTCCGCAAGGTCTCGTTCTCCGTCGGCGTCGAGCGCACCTTCCCGGTGAACAGCCCGATCTTCGAGAAGATCGAGCTCGTCTCCCGCGGTGACGTCCGTCGCGCCAAGCTCTACTACCTGCGTGAGCTGCGCGGCAAGGCCGCCAAGATCAAGGAGAAGCGCGACAACTGAGCTCCGGCTCACCGTCCGCGCGACGCTTCCGGGTCCACGCACAGGCGGGCCGGATAGGCTCTGCCACCGATGGACACCGAAGCACAGCACACGGAGCGCGACCCCTCCTCCGCACCGGAGGAGGGGTCGCGCTCCGCGCGCGTTCCCGGGCCCTCCCGGCGGACGCCCTCGTGGCGCAGGACCGGCCTCGTCGGCGCCGCCTGCGTGATCTTCCTGCTGCTCCTCAGCCACCTCGTCGCGCAGCCCTTCCTGATCCCCAGCGGCTCCATGGAACCCACGCTCCAGGTCGGTGACCGGATCCTGGTCAACAAGCTGGCGTACCGTTTCGGCGGCGAGCCGCGCCGCGGTGACGTCGTCGTCTTCGACGGCACCGGCTCCTTCGTCCGCGAGGAGGCGGGCGGCGCGACCGGCGCCGGTCCGCTGCACGACGCGGCGGCCGCGCTCGGCCTCGCCGAGCCCGACGAGACCGACTTCGTCAAGCGGGTCGTCGGCGTCGGCGGCGACCGGGTGGTCTGCTGCGACAAGGACGGCCGGCTCGGCGTCAACGGCGTGCCCGTCCGGGAGACCGCGTACGTCAGGTTCGGCGACCAGCCCTCCAGCGTGCCCTTCGACATCGTCGTCCCGCCCGGCCGGCTCTGGGTCATGGGCGACCACCGCAGCCAGTCCAGCGACTCCCGCGACCACCTCGGCAGCCCCGGCGGCGGCATGGTGCCGGTCGAGAAGGTCATCGGCCGCGCCGACTGGATCGCCTGGCCGGTCGGCCGCTGGTCCGCCGTCCCGGCGACGGACGCCTTCGACGGCGTCCCGCCGCCCCCGTCCGGCCCCGGCGCGCCCCACGCGGCGGGCCCCGTACGCGCTTTTGTCGCCGCCCGTCCCGCCGCCACCCAACCGCCGCCGGCACCGCGCGCCGAGCCGGTACGCCACGGCGGGACCGCCGCCGCGTACGGCGAGCCGGAGCCCGCGCCGTACGCCGCGCCCGTACGTCACGGCGGGACGGCCCCGTACGCCGAGCCGGAGCCCGCACCGTACGCCGGTCCGGCGCGCGGGGCGGACGCCGCCCCCGTACGCGACTCCCGGCACCCGGCCGTGGCGCCGGAAGGCGCGGTACGCGGCGGGGAGGCCGGAGCGGGAGCCCATGGGTAACCGGCGCAGACCGTCCGGCGGGGGCCCCGCGCACGGGCACCGCGCGGGTGACGGCCAGGACGCCCCCCGGCCCGGGCGGGCCGAGCGGCGCAAGCTCGCCCGCAAGGTCAAACGGCGCCGGCAGCGCTCCGCGATCCGGGAGATCCCCATCCTCCTCACGGTCGCCGTCCTCATCGCGCTCGTCCTCAAGACCTTCCTCGTCCAGGCCTTCGTCATCCCCTCCGGCTCCATGGAGCAGACGATCCGCATCCAGGACCGGGTCCTCGTCGACAAGCTCACCCCCTGGTTCGGCTCCCGCCCCCAGCGGGGCGACGTCGTCGTCTTCAAGGACCCCGGCAACTGGCTCGAACCGGACACCACCCCGGCCGCCGACGACCCCGTGGGGCTGAAACAGGCCAAACAGGCGCTGACCTTCATCGGCCTGCTCCCCTCGGCCGACGAACGCGACCTCATCAAACGCGTCGTCGCCGTCGGCGGCGACACCGTGCGCTGCTGCGACAAGGACGGGCGGATCACCGTCAACGGCGTCCCCCTGGACGAGCCCTACCTGCACCCCGGCAACCGGCCGTCCACCATCCCCTTCGAGGTCGAGGTCCCCGAAGGCCGCGTCTTCGTCCTGGGCGACCACCGCTCCGACTCCGCCGACTCCCGCTTCCACCTCGACGAGAAGGACCGCGGCACCGTCGCCGAGGACCAGGTCGTCGGCCGCGCCGTCGTCATCGCCTGGCCCGTCGGCCACTGGCGGCGCCTGGAGGAACGCGAGACCTTCGCCGCCGTACCGGACGCACGTCCGGGTTCCGGCAGCACGCTCGGTCTGTCGCATAGTGTGTCTCCGCGCGATCTCAACGGATTGCCCTGGCTCCCGACCCCTGCGGAACTTCTGCTCGTTATGGGAGTGGTGGGCCTGTCCCTGTTCCGGGACGGGCGATTGCACGGAGTGAGGAGTGGATGTGGGGGATTTGGCCGTCGGCGCACGATCCGGACACGACGAGCCCGAGAAAAGGGCCGACGGGACCTCAGGCGATGACGTGACGGGTGACGACATGACCAGCGGCGAACTTCCGCACGGGGGCGGCGACGGGAGCGGCGGGGAGGACGCGCGCGGCAAGGGCCCCAAGAAGCCGCGCTCCTTCTGGAAGGAACTGCCGCTCCTCGTCGGCATCGCCCTGCTGCTCGCGCTGCTGATCAAGACCTTCCTGGTGCAGGCCTTCTCGATTCCCTCGGAATCGATGATGAACACCCTCCAGAAGGGCGACCGGGTCCTCGTCGACAAGCTCACCCCCTGGTTCGGCTCCGAGCCCGAGCGCGGCGAGGTCGTCGTCTTCCACGACCCGGGCGGCTGGCTGGAGGGCGAGAAGACCCCCGAGCCGAACGTGCTGCAGAAGTTCCTCAGCTTCATCGGCCTCATGCCGTCCGCCGAGGAGAAGGACCTCATCAAGCGGGTCATCGCCGTCGGCGGCGACACCGTGTCCTGCAAGGAGGGCGGCAAGGTCGTCCTCAACGGCAAGGAACTCGACGAGACCGCCTACCTCTTCCCCGGCTCCATGCCCTGCCAGGACTCCTTCGGCCCCGTCAAGGTCCCCGAGGGCCGCATCTGGGTCATGGGCGACAACCGGCAGAACTCCCTGGACTCCCGCTTCCACCAGGAGCTCCCCGGCGCCGGCACCGTCGCCGAGGACCTCGTCGTCGGCCGCGCCGTCGTCGTCGCCTGGCCCCTCACCCGCTGGGCCACGCTCCCGGTCCCGGACCTCTTCGACCAGCCCGGCCTCGACCAGGCCGCCCTGACCGTCGCCCCCGGCGCCGCGGGCCTCGCCGGAGCGCTCCCGCTCGTCCTGTGGCGCCGCAGGAAGACCACCGCGGGGCGTACCGCCGGAGAGTGACCCGCGGGTAGGGTGCCGTCCCGGACCGTCGACCGACCTCTGGGGTGCGCATGAGCGGAAACATACGGACGCAGGGCGGCCACGGCCGCCTCGGCAGCGTGCTGTCGGGGCTGGTCGTGGCCGTCGGCTGTCTGCTGTTCGTCGGAGGCTTCGTCGCCGGCGCCCTGCTCTACCGCCCGTACACCGTCCCCAGCGACTCCATGAAGCCGACCATCGAACGCAACTCGCGCGTCCTCGCCGAGCGCGTCGACGGCCGGGACGTGCGACGCGGGGACGTCGTCGTCTTCACCGACCCGCTCTGGGGGCCCGCCCCCATGGTCAAGCGGGTCGTCGGCGTCGGCGGCGACACCGTCGCCTGCTGCGACCCCTCCGGGCGCCTCACCGTCAACGGCACCGCCGTCGACGAGCCGTACCTCCGGCCCGGCGTGGACGGCCGGACCGTCGGCTCGGGGGAGGAATTCTCCGCCACGGTCCCGGCCGGGAACCTCTTCCTCCTCGGCGACGAGCGCCACACCTCCCTCGACTCCCGCAGCCACCTCGAGGACGCGGGGCAGGGCTCCGTGCCCCGCTCCGCCGTCGTCGCCCGGGTCGACGCCGTCGTCTGGCCCGGCGCCGACCGCCTGGAGCGCCCGGCGGGCTTCGCCGCCCTTCCCGGCGGTGTCTCGCGGCCCGGGCCCCTCGGGGCGATCCTCGCCTCCGTCGTGGGCGGCGCCGTGCTGATCCTCGCCGGGGCCGCGTACGGGCCGGTCGCCGGCCTCCTCCGGGCCAGGAACCACCGGCGGGCGGCGGGCGCGGGAAGCGGTCCCCGCGAGAAGGTGGAGGCATGAGCGGCACAGGCGGCGGGGAGAGGACGAGGTCTGGATCTCCGGCGTCGGGGCCGGGGCCGGGGTCCGGGCCGGGCTCGGGAGCTCCGGCGTCCGGGCCGACTCCGGAGCAGGTGCCCGGACCGGCCGCCGAGCCGTCCGGGGACCCGGCCGCAGGACTCCTCCCGGACACCGGAGCGCTGCCGGGCGCCGGACCGCTGCCGGGCGCCGGCCGTCTCCCGGGTACGGGCGCGGGGGAGGGCCCGGACGTGCGGCGGGTCGCCCGGGTGATCCTCCTCGACCCCGACGACCGCGTCCTCCTCCTGCGCGGACACGAACCGGACGACCCCGACGACACCTGGTGGTTCACCCCCGGCGGCGGCCTGGAGGGCGACGAGACCCGCGAACAGGCCGCCCTGCGCGAACTCGCCGAGGAGACCGGCATCACCGACGTCCGGCTCGGCCCCGTCCTCTGGCAGCGGTACTGCTCCTTCCCCTTCGCCGGCCGCCGCTGGGACCAGGACGAGTGGTACTACCTCGCCCGCACCCCCGGCAGGGGAGAGGCACCGGGCCCACAAGGCCTCACCGAGCTGGAGACCCGCAGTGTCGCCGGCCTGAGATGGTGGACCTGCGCCGAACTGTCGGCGGCCCGTGAGACGGTGTACCCGACCAGGCTCGCCGAGCTGCTCCGCACGCTGCTCGACGAGGGACCTCCGAGTGCCCCCGTGGTCCTCGCCCCGGAAATCGTCTAGGGGTGCGTACGACTGGCGCACAATAGGGGGACGCACGGCTGAAGGGGAACATGCCATGAGCGCCGAGGACCTCGAGAAGTACGAGACCGAGATGGAGCTGAAGCTCTACCGGGAGTACCGCGATGTCGTCGGGCTGTTCAAATACGTGATCGAGACCGAGCGGCGCTTCTACCTCACCAACGACTATGAGATGCAGGTCCACTCGGTCCAAGGCGAAGTCTTCTTCGAGGTCAGCATGGCCGACGCCTGGGTCTGGGACATGTACCGGCCCGCCAGGTTCGTCAAGCAGGTCCGCGTCCTCACCTTCAAGGACGTGAACATCGAGGAACTCAACAAGAGCGACCTCGAACTGCCCGGCAGCTGACACCCCCGCCGCGCCGCCCGGCTCACCCCCACGAGTGAGCCGGATATCCACAGCCCCCGCCCCGTCCACAGCCCCGCATGCGCCCCGCCCCTCTCCGTCACAGTCGGTGACGGAGGTGGTACCGCATGAACGCGACCCAAGCCCTCGGACGGTACGGAGAAGAACTGGCGACCCGCCGGCTCACCGCGACCGGCCTGCACATCCTCGCCCGCAACTGGCGCTGCGGACGGACCGGAGAGATCGACATCGTCGCCCGCGACGGCGACACCCTCGTCATCTGCGAGGTCAAGACCCGCCGCCACGGTGGCTACGAACACCCCATGGCCGCCGTCACCCCCCGCAAAGCCGCCCGGCTCCGCCGCCTGGCCCACTGCTGGCTCGACCGCCACGACACCCCCGCCCCCACCGGCGGCATCCGCATCGACCTCGTCGGCATCGTCCTGCCCCGCCGCGGCGCTCCCGTCCTCACCCACGCCCGGGGGGTGGCCTGACATGGGATTCGCCCGCACCTGCTCCGTCGCCCTCATCGGCGTCGAAGGCGTCGTCGTCGAAGTCCAGGCCGACCTCGAACCCGGCGTCGCCGCCTTCACCCTCGTCGGCCTCCCCGACAAGAGCCTCAGCGAAAGCCGCGACCGCGTCCGTGCCGCCGTCGTCAACGCCGGCGCCGAATGGCCCCAGAAGAAACTCACCGTCGGCCTCAGCCCCGCCTCCGTCCCCAAGGGAGGCGCCGGCTTCGACCTCGCCATCGCCGCGGCCGTCCTCGCCGCCGCCGAACGCGTCGACCCGCGTACCGTCGCCGACCTCGTCCTCATCGGCGAACTCGGCCTCGACGGCCGCGTCCGACCCGTCCGCGGCGTCCTGCCCGCCGTCCTCGCCGCCGCCGACGCCGGATACCGGCAGGTCGTCGTCCCCGAACAGACCGCGGGCGAAGCCTCTCTCGTCCCCGGCGTCTCCGTCCTCGGCATCCGCAGCCTCCGCCAGCTCATCGCCGTCCTCACCGACGAACCCGTCCCCGAAGAACCCCCCACCGAGGAAGGACGGCCCGACGCCATGCTCGCCGGGCTCCTCGTCCCCGGCGCGGGAATCGGCACCGGCCTCTCCGCGGGCCCCACCGAAGGCCCCGACCTCGCCGACGTCGCCGGACAGCACGGCGCGCGCCGCGCCCTCGAGATCGCCGCCGCCGGCGGCCACCACCTCCTGCTCTCCGGACCGCCCGGCGCGGGAAAGACCATGCTCGCCGAACGGCTCCCCGGCATCCTGCCGCCCCTCACCCGCCAGGAATCCCTCGAAGTCACCGCCGTCCACTCCGTCGCCGGCATCCTCCCGCCCGGCGAACCCCTCGTCCGCCGCGCCCCCTACTGCGCACCCCACCACTCCGCCACCATGCAGTCCCTCGTCGGCGGCGGAAACGGCATCCCCCGCCCCGGTGCCGTCTCCCTCGCCCACAAAGGCGTCCTTTTTCTGGACGAAGCGCCCGAATTCTCCACGAAAAGCCTCGATGCCCTCCGTCAACCCCTCGAATCCGGACACGTCGTCATCGCCCGCGCCGCCGGCGTCGTCCGCCTCCCCGCCCGCTTCCTCCTCGCCCTCGCCGCCAACCCCTGCCCCTGCGGCCGCCACACCCTCCACGGCGCCGGCTGCGAATGCCCGCCCGCCCTCGTCCGCCGTTACCAGGCACGCCTCTCCGGGCCCCTCCTCGACCGCGTCGACCTCCGCGTCGAAGTCGAACCCGTCACCCGCTCCGACCTCCTCGGACACGGAAGCCGGGGAGACACCAGCGCCACCGTCGCCGACCGCGTCCGCGAAGCCCGCGCCCGCGCCGCCGCCCGCCTCGCCGACACCCCCTGGACCGTCAACAGCGAGATCCCCGGTCACGAACTCCGCACCCGCCACCTCGCCGCACCCGGAGCGCTCGCCGCCGCCGAACGCGACATCGAACGCGGCCTCCTCACCGCCCGCGGCCTCGACCGCGTCCTGCGCGTCGCCTGGACCTCCGCCGACCTCGCCGGCCGCGACCGGCCCGACAGCCGCGACATCGCCCTCGCCCTGGAACTCCGCACCGGCATCGCCCGCGGCGTCCCCACGACCACGGGGGAGACCCGATGAACCAGCACCCCACGCCCCGGGAGCGACCGGAGCGACCGGCCAAGCCGGCGGACCACCCGGGCCCCGCACCCGGGCACGGACCGGCCGAGCGGCCCGACCCCGCCGGCCACCACGCCCGCGCGCTCCCGCCCGAGGACCCGACGGAAGCCACGTACCACCCCGATCCCACCGGCGGCGCCCCCCACCACCCGCCCGCCGACCCGCACACGGACGAACGGATCGCCCGCGCCGCCCTCACCCGCGTCGTCGAACCGGGCGACGAACACGCCGGTCGCTGGCTCCGTACCTACGGAGCCGCCCACTTCCTCCACCTCCTCCGCGAGGACCTCGCCACCGGCACCGGCACCGACCCCTTCCCCGGCACCGTCGCCACCCGCGTCCAGAACTGGCGCCGCCGCGCCCACGACACCCACCCCGAGCGGGACCTCGACACCATCCACCGACTCGGCGGCCGCTTCCTCGTCCCCGGCGACACCGAATGGCCCCGCCAGCTCGACGACCTCGGCGACACCCGCCCCATCGGCCTCTGGGCCCGGGGCCCCGCCGACCTCCGCACCTGGGCCCTCCGCTCCGTCGCCCTCGTCGGAGCCCGCGCCTGCACCCCGTACGGCGCCCACACCGCCGCCGACCTCGCCACCGGCCTCGCCCGCCACGGCTGGGTCGTCGTCTCCGGAGCCGCCTACGGCATCGACGGAGCCGCCCACCGCGGCGCCCTCGCCGCGGGCGGAGCCACCATCGCCGTCCTCGCCTGCGGCGCCGACACCCCCTACCCCCGAGGACACACCCGCCTCATCCAGCGCATCGCCGAACAAGGCCTCGTCCTCGGCGAACTACCGCCCGACAGCCACCCCACCCCCAGCCGCTTCATCCTCCGCAACCGCGTCATCGCCGCCCTCACCCGCGGCACCGTCGTCATCGAAGCCCAGCACCGCAGCGGCTCCCTCGTCACCGCCCGCGCCGCCACCCGCCTCGGCCGCCACACCATGGGTGTCCCCGGCCCCGTCACCAGCGCCCTCTCCGCAGGCGTCCACGAACTCCTCCGCGGCGACGCCACCCTCGTCACCGACGCCGACGAGATCATCGAACTCGTCGGCGCCATCGGCGAACTCGCCCCCGCACGACGCGGCCCCGTCCTCCCGCGCGACCTCCTCGCCCCCGCCACCGCCCACATCCTCGAAGCCCTCCCCGCCCACGGCCCGACCCCCACCACCGTCATCGCCCGCCGGGCCGGCACCACCCCCGACGAGACCCTCGCCAAGCTGTACGAACTCCACTCCCTCGGCCACGTCGAACGGAAAGGGGACGGATGGCAGTTGACGAACACCGTCCCCCAACGGTCGAACGCGCGGCGAGGCGGTCCTTGACCTGGAGCATTCGGGTGAAAAGGTGAGGCCGATGAGCAATCGAGTTCTCTCGGCCCCACCCGAGGGGCCGGCCCGCACCGCGGTCCCCGTTCGAAGGTCTGACCGACAGCGTCCACCCGGACCGGCGCCATCGCCCGACCTTCGCTCACCGCGACAGCCCAGTCACGCTACGCTCACCAGCATTCCCCACAGGACACCCAGACCGACGCACCCGACAGCAGAACGGCTCAAGGCAACGCATGCCCCAGCACACCTCCGGGTCTGACCGCGCTGCGGTGCCCCCAGCAGCCCGGGGCACCGTGCGACCCCCCGCACCGACCTCACTCGACGAACTCTGGCGCTCGTACAAGGACACCGGCGACGAGCGCCTGCGGGAGCAGCTGATCCTGCACTACTCCCCCCTCGTCAAGTACGTCGCAGGACGCGTCAGCGTGGGGCTGCCGTCCAACGTGGAACAAGCCGACTTCGTCTCCTCCGGCGTCTTCGGCCTCATCGACGCCATCGAGAAGTTCGACGTCGAGCGGGCCATCAAATTCGAGACGTACGCCATCACGCGCATCCGCGGCGCCATGATCGACGAACTCCGCGCCCTCGACTGGATCCCCCGCTCCGTCCGCCAGAAGGCACGCAACGTCGAACGCGCCTACGCCACCCTCGAAGCCCAGCTCCGGCGCACCCCCTCCGAGGGCGAGGTCGCCGAGGAACTGGGCATCCCCCTCGAAGAACTGCACGCGGTTTTCAGCCAGTTGTCCCTGGCGAACGTCGTCGCCCTGGAAGAGCTGCTCCACGTCGGCGGCGAAGGCGGCGACCGCCTCTCCCTCATGGACACCCTGGAGGACACCGCCGCCGACAACCCCGTCGAGGTGGCCGAGGACCGCGAACTGCGACGCCTCCTCGCCCGCGCCATCAACACCCTCCCCGAGCGGGAGAAGACCGTCGTCACGCTCTACTACTACGAAGGCCTCACCCTCGCCGAGATCGGCCACGTCCTCGGCGTCACCGAGAGCCGCGTCAGCCAGATCCACACCAAATCCGTCCTGCAGCTCCGCGCCAAGCTGGCCGACGTCGGACGGTGACCCGCGCGGCCTCCGCCGTACAGTGGATCCGTGCCCAGGATTCGAGCGGCCTCGGTGGCCGAGCACCGGACGATGCAGCGCGGCGCCCTGCTGGACGCCGCGCGTTCCCTGCTGTCCGAGGGTGGTACGGAGGCGCTGACCTTCCCCGCCCTCGCCGAGCGCACGGGCCTCGCCCGCTCGTCCGTGTACGAGTACTTCCGCTCGCGCGCCGCCGTGGTCGAAGAGCTGTGCGCCGTCGACTTCCCCCTCTGGGCCGCCGAGGTCGAGGCCGCCATGGCCCGCGCCGAAGCCCCCGAGGGCAAGGTCGAGGCATACGTCCGCAAGCAGCTCGAACTCGTCGGCGACCGCCGGCACCGGGCCGTCGTCGCCATCTCCGCGAGCGAACTCGACGACGGCGCCCGCGAGAAGATCCGCGCCGCCCACGGCGGACTCGTCGCCATGATCGTCGAAGCCCTCGCCGCCCTCGGCCACCCCCGGCCCCGCCTCGGCGCCATGCTTCTCCAGGGCGTCGTCGACGCCGCCGTCCGCCGCATCGAACTCGGCGCCGCCGAGGACCCCACCGAGATCACCGAAGCCGCGGTCTCCATGGCTCTCCACGGCGCCACCGGCCCCGACCCCGCCGACCTCGGCGCCACCGGCCCCGACCCCGGCACCACCGGCCCCGACGCCTGACCGACGCCCGCCTAGCCCGGGACAGCTCCATCCGCCTCCCAGCCGACCCGCCCTCACCCGGCCTGGCCCGATCCGGGGTCAGGCCGCCTCGCGGTCCTGCGCGCCCCTTTCCTCCCCCTGGGGGCCTCCCCCCTCCCCCCGCCCCCTCCCCCCGCCCCCCTTGTTCTTCGTGGGCGTGCTTCACCTCCGTGGGTGTGGGGGGACCGGGAGCAGGCGTGACGGTGTGCGGGGGGTGAGGAGGAGGGGGTTGAGGTAGGTGTCGGCGCGGAGGAGGCCCCAGTGGAGGCAGCTGGTGGGGCAGTGGTCGCCGGGGGTGACGTGGGCGAGGGGGGTGCCGGCGGGGACGGTGGTGCCGGTGGGGACGAGGGGGGTGACCGGGGAGAAAGTCGTGCGGAGTGGGGGTGTGCCCGTGCCGGGGAGGGTGAGGGTGAGGACGCCGCGACCGCCGACGGGACCGGCGAAGGTGACCGTGCCGGCGGTGGGGGCGAGGACCGGTGTGCCCGGTGGGGCGGCGAGGTCGATGCCGCGGTGGCCGGCGGCGTAGGGGCCGGGCGGGGGCTGCCAGCCGCGGACGATGTCGGGCGGTGCGGGGGTCACGGGCCAGGTCAGGGCTGCCGTGAGGGCGAGGATCGTCAGTGCGCTCATGGGGTCAGGCTGCCCGGGAGGGACGGGCCGTGGCGGGGGAGCGGGGGTTCTGTGGACAACCGTGCGGCTGTGGACAGCGGCGTCACCCGACCGTGGGGTCACCGGGCCTCCCGGGGTCCCGTACACTTCCTATGGCGATCCGGGTCACCGGGTCGACTTCGCACGCCCCGCCACCGGTCTCCTCGGCGGGTGGCAGCGCCTTTCGGTCCCTTGTGGGCATGGCGCGCCGGGGCGTCAGGAACACAACCGAGAAACCCAAGGAGATACGGCCATGGCCGTCGTCACGATGCGGGAGCTGCTGGAGAGCGGCGTCCACTTCGGTCACCAGACCCGTCGCTGGAACCCGAAGATGAAGCGTTTCATCTTCACCGAGCGCAACGGCATCTACATCATCGACCTGCTCCAGTCGCTGTCGTACATCGACCGCGCCTACGAGTTCGTCAAGGAGACCGTCGCCCACGGCGGCTCCATCATGTTCGTCGGTACGAAGAAGCAGGCCCAGGAGGCCATCGCCGAGCAGGCGACCCGCGTCGGCATGCCGTACGTGAACCAGCGCTGGCTGGGCGGCATGCTCACCAACTTCTCGACCGTCTACAAGCGTCTGCAGCGCCTCAAGGAGCTCGAGCAGATCGACTTCGAGGACGTGGCCGCGTCGGGCCTCACCAAGAAGGAGCTCCTGGTCCTCTCCCGCGAGAAGGCCAAGCTGGAGAAGACCCTCGGTGGTATCCGCGAGATGCAGAAGGTGCCGAGCGCCGTCTGGATCGTCGACACCAAGAAGGAGCACATCGCCGTCGGTGAGGCGCGCAAGCTCCACATCCCGGTCGTCGCGATCCTCGACACCAACTGCGACCCCGACGAGGTCGACTACAAGATCCCGGGCAACGACGACGCGATCCGCTCCGTCACCCTGCTCACCCGCGTGATCGCCGACGCCGTCGCCGAGGGCCTCATCGCCCGTTCCGGCGCCGCGACCGGTGACTCGAAGCCGGGCGAGAAGGCCGCGGGCGAGCCGCTCGCCGAGTGGGAGCGCGACCTGCTCGAGGGCGACAAGAAGGCCGACGAGGCCGCCGCCGAGAAGCCGGCCGAGGCCGCTGCCGAGGCTCCGGCCGCGGAGGTCGCCGAGGCCCCGGAGGCCGAGGCCACCGAGGCTCCGGCCGCGGACGCCGAGCAGGCCTGACCCTTCAGGTCCCTGAGGACCTTCGGGTGACGACGGCGGAGGCCCACGAAGCCTCCGCCGTCCACCCGTGGACCCGCCCGATCTTTCAGACTTCGAGAGAGAAACAGACTCATGGCGAACTACACCGCCGCTGACGTCAAGAAGCTCCGCGAGCTCACCGGCGCCGGCATGATGGACTGCAAGAAGGCCCTGGACGAGGCCGACGGCGACGTCGACAAGGCCGTCGAGGCCCTGCGCATCAAGGGCCAGAAGGGTGTCGCCAAGCGTGAGGGCCGCTCCGCCGAGAACGGCGCCGTGGTCTCCCTCATCGCCGACGACAACACCTCCGGTGTCCTGGTCGAGCTGAAGTGCGAGACGGACTTCGTCGCCAAGGGCGAGAAGTTCCTGGCCGTCGCCAACGCGCTCGCCGCGCACGTCGCCGCCACCTCCCCGGCCGACATCGACGCCCTGCTGGCCTCGGAGATCGAGCCCGGCAAGACCGTCCAGGCGTTCGTGGACGAGGCCAACGCCAACCTCGGCGAGAAGATCGTCCTGGACCGCTTCGCGCAGTACGCCGACGGTTACGTCTCCGCGTACATGCACCGCACCATGCCCGACCTGCCGCCGCAGATCGGTGTCCTGGTGGAGCTGGACAAGGAGGACGCCGCGGTCGCCAAGGGTGTCGCCCAGCACATCGCCGCGTTCGCCCCGAAGTACCTCTCCAAGGAGGACGTCCCGGCCGAGGTCGTCGAGACCGAGCGCCGCGTCGCCGAGGAGACCACCCGCGCCGAGGGCAAGCCCGAGGCCGCGCTCCCCAAGATCGTCGAGGGTCGCCTCAACGGCTTCTTCAAGGACGCGACGCTGCTCGGCCAGCCGTACGCCCTGGACAACAAGAAGACTGTCCAGCAGATCCTGGACGAGGCCGGTGTCACCCTGAAGCGCTTCTCGCGCATCAAGGTCGGCATCTGAGTCCGCTCGCGTACGCGACGGACACCGGACCCCGGTAGGGTCTGAAGCAGTCGTCCGCGCCCGCGCAGGACGACCGCAGATCTGACGAGGAGGCCATTGCCGCACGGGACACCCACGAGGACCCCAGGCAATGGCCTTCTTCGTATGTGCACGAGGAGATCTCCATGAATCAGGGCGCCGTACAGGGCGACGACAACAACGGCAAAAAGGCCGGCCGCTACATGCTGAAGCTGTCCGGGGAGGCCTTCTCCGGCGGTACCGGCCTGGGCGTCGACCCCGACGTCGTGCACGCCATCGCGCGCGAGATCGCGGCAGTCGTCCGCGACGGCGCGGAGATCGCGATCGTGATCGGCGGCGGAAACTTCTTCCGCGGAGCCGAACTCCAGCAGCGCGGCATGGACCGGGCCCGGTCCGACTACATGGGCATGCTCGGCACCGTGATGAACTGCCTCGCCCTCCAGGACTTCCTGGAGAAGGAGGGCATCGACTCGCGCGTCCAGACCGCCATCACCATGGGCCAGGTCGCCGAGCCGTACATCCCGCTGCGCGCCGTGCGCCACCTGGAGAAGGGCCGCGTCGTCATCTTCGGCGCCGGTATGGGCATGCCGTACTTCTCCACGGACACCACGGCCGCCCAGCGTGCCCTGGAGATCGACGCCGAGGCCCTGCTCATGGGCAAGAACGGTGTGGACGGCGTCTACGACTCCGACCCCAAGGCCAACCCCGACGCGGTCAAGTTCGACGCGCTGGAGTACGGCGAGGTGCTCTCCCGCGACCTGAAGGTCGCCGACGCCACCGCCATCACCCTGTGCCGGGACAACAATCTCCCGATCCTCGTCTTCGAACTGCTCACCGAGGGCAATATCGCCCGCGCGGTGAAGGGTGAGAAGATCGGCACGCTCGTGAGCGACCAGGGCACCCGGGCCTGACCCGAACCGGGAACCGCCCCGCCAGGGGCTGGACGACAGCCCTGCCGGTCGTACACCGTGCAGGACACAACGCGACGACACGCAGGAGCAACTGGTGATCGAAGAGACCCTCCTCGAGGCCGAGGAGAAGATGGAGAAGGCCGTCGTGGTCGCCAAGGAGGACTTCGCCGCGATCCGCACCGGCCGTGCGCACCCGGCGATGTTCAACAAGATCGTGGCGGACTACTACGGTGCCATCACCCCCATCAACCAGCTGGCGTCGTTCTCCGTCCCGGAGCCGCGCATGGCCGTGGTGACCCCGTTCGACAAGAGCGCGCTGCGCAACATCGAGCAGGCGATCCGGGACTCGGACCTCGGCGTCAACCCGAGCAACGACGGCAACATCATCCGGGTGGTGTTCCCCGAGCTGACGGAGGAGCGCCGCCGCGAGTACATCAAGGTCGCCAAGGGCAAGGCCGAGGACTCGAAGATCTCGATCCGCTCGGTGCGCCGCAAGGCCAAGGAGTCCATCGACAAGCTCGTGAAGGACGGCGAGGTCGGCGAGGACGAGGGCCGCCGCGCCGAGAAGGAGCTCGACGACACCACCGCGAAGTACGTCGCGCAGGTGGACGAGCTGCTCAAGCACAAGGAAGCCGAGCTGCTCGAGGTCTGATGAACGACTCTTCCTGGGGGTCGCCGGCCGGAGCCGGCTTCGGCGGACCCGACCAGGGGCCTGCCCCGGCGGGTCCCGCACACGATCGGCAGGAGGCGTCGCAGACTCGCCCCATGCCCATCGTGCCCGACGTTCCCGCCGGCGGATTCCAGGACGGACACGGCCGGGGGGCCGCCCACACGGGCGGTCCCCTGTTCCGTGACGGGGGACCGCACGAGCACCCGCAGGAGCCCATGTCCAGCCCCACCCCCCCTCCGCCGCCCGGGTCCGGGACGCCACGGCAGAAGAAGAGCGCGGGGCGGGACCTGGGCGCGGCCATAGGGGTCGGAGTCGGTCTCGGCGCCGTCGTCATCGCCTCGCTGTTCGTCTGGCCGCCGGCGTTCGTCGGCGTCATAGCGATCGCCGTGGTGGTCGGGCTCTGGGAGCTCACCTCCCGTCTCCAGGAGCGCAAGGAGATCAAGGCGCCGCTGGTGCCGCTCGCCGTCGGCGGCGCGGCGATGGTCGTCGCCGGTTTCGTGCGCGGACCGGAGGGCGCGTGGGTCGCGATGGCCCTGACCGCGCTCGCGGTGCTGGTGTGGCGGATGACGGAGCCCCCCGAGGGCTATCTGAAGGACGTCACGGCCGGTGTCTTCGCCGCGTTCTACGTGCCGTTCCTGGCGACGTTCGTGGCGCTGCTGCTCACGGCGGACGACGGGCCGTGGCGGGTGCTGACGTTCCTGCTGCTGACGGTCGTCAGCGACACGGGGGCGTACGCGATCGGCTGGCGGTTCGGGAAGCACAAGCTGGCCCCGCGGATCAGCCCCGGCAAGACCCGGGAGGGGCTGGTCGGCGCGGTGACGTTCGCGATGGCGGCGGGCGCGCTGTGCATGGAGTTCCTGATCGACGGCGGCACCTGGTGGCAGGGGCTGCTGCTGGGCCTGGCGGTGGCGGCGAGCGCGACGCTCGGTGACCTCGGCGAGTCGATGATCAAGCGGGACCTCGGCATCAAGGACATGGGCACGCTGCTGCCGGGGCACGGCGGCATCATGGACCGGCTGGACTCGCTGCTGCCGACGGCACCGGTGGTGTGGCTGCTGCTGGGACTGTTCGTCGGAACGGGTTGACGGACAGCGGGTACTCTGGAAGGGCTCGTGGCGCGTGGCGCCGCGGGCCCTTCGTAGTCCCCCGCCGCTGCGGGGGGTGATCCAGAGGTCTCCCGGCCCCGGCGCCCTGCCGCCGTGCTCGCCGTGCCACCCGCCGTCGCGGGGGCGGACCTCAGTCGTTTTGAGGAGACGCCCGACGTGGCCCGTCCGCTTCCCGGAGAACTCACTTTCGTCGCCCCGCGCGGAGCCAAGCAGCCGCCGCGGCACCTCGCCGACCTCTCGCCCGCCGAGCGGAAGGAGGCGGTCGCGGCGATCGGCGAGAAGCCGTTCCGCGCCAAGCAGCTGTCGACGCACTACTTCGCGCGGTACGCGCACGATCCCGCGGCGTGGACCGACATCCCGGCCGCGTCGCGGGAGAAGCTGGCGGCGGAGCTGCTGCCGGACCTGATGTCGGTGGTGCGGCACGTGTCGTGCGACGACGACACCACCCGTAAGACGCTGTGGCGGCTGCACGACGGCACGCTCGTCGAGTCGGTGCTCATGCGCTACCCGGACCGGGTGACGATGTGCATCTCCTCGCAGGCCGGCTGCGGCATGAACTGTCCGTTCTGCGCCACCGGGCAGGCCGGTCTCGACCGGAACCTGTCGACCGCGGAGATCGTGCACCAGATCGTGGACGGCATGCGGGCGCTGCGCGACGGGGAGGTCCCCGGCGGGCCGGCGCGGCTGTCGAACATCGTGTTCATGGGGATGGGCGAGCCGCTGGCGAACTACAAGCGGGTCGTCGGCGCGATCCGCCGGCTCACCGACCCGGAGCCGGACGGACTCGGCCTGTCGCAGCGCGGGATCACCGTGTCCACGGTCGGCCTGGTGCCCGCGATGCTGCGGTTCGCCGACGAGGGCTTCAAGTGCCGTCTGGCGGTCTCGCTGCA
This sequence comes from Streptomyces sp. NPDC126503, assembly GCF_040302405.1. Classification (NCBI taxonomy): domain Bacteria; kingdom Bacillati; phylum Actinomycetota; class Actinomycetes; order Kitasatosporales; family Streptomycetaceae; genus Streptomyces; species Streptomyces sp. NPDC126503. The sequence continues at coordinate 11,225 of NZ_JBEORS010000028.1, read as the reverse complement.
CGCGCCGGACGACGAGCTGCGCGACACGCTCGTGCCGGTGAACACGCGGTGGAAGGTGCGGGAGGTCCTCGACGCGGCGTGGGAGTACGCGGAGAAGTCCGGGCGCCGGATCTCCATCGAGTACGCCCTCATCCGGGACATCAACGACCAGGCGTGGCGGGGTGACCTGCTGGGCCGGCTGCTGAAGGGCAAGCGGGTGCACGTCAACCTGATCCCGCTGAACCCGACCCCGGGTTCGAAGTGGACGGCGTCCCGGCCCGAGGACGAGAAGGCGTTCGTCGAGGCGATCGCCGCCCACGGTGTTCCGGTGACCGTCCGGGACACCCGTGGCCAGGAGATCGACGGCGCCTGTGGACAGCTCGCGGCGTCCGAGCGCTGACCTTGTACTCTGTGCTCGAACACATCTGCATATTCCGACAGGGGAGCGCCACAGCGCTGAGAGTGCGGTGACCGTCAGACCGCAGACCCTCTGAACCTCGCCCAGGTCATTCTGGGTAGGAAGTTCGGTCGTTAACTCGAGCTGTTGCGCCCTGCCCGCGTCCGGTCCGCCGGTCGCGGGCAGGGCCGCGTCTCTTCCTGGTCACCCCCAGGAGGAATCCAGTGAGCACCAAGAAGTACGCCGCCGTCGCGCTGGTCGCGGCGCTCGGTGTGACGAGCCTGGCCGCCTGCTCCACCGAGGACGCCCGCGAGGCCGCGGGCAAGAGCGGTGGGCCGGCGCCGAAGACCGTGACGCTCGTGAGCCACGACTCGTTCAACGCCTCCAAGGAGGTGCTGGCCGCCTTCACCAAGGAGACCGGTCTCACGGTCCGGGTCCTGAAGGCCGGGGACGCGGGCGAGGCCGTGAACAAGGAGATCCTGACCAAGGGCTCCCCGCAGGGCGACGTCTTCTTCGGCGTCGACAACACCCTGCTGTCCCGCGCCCTCGACAACGGGATCTTCGTGCCGTACGAGGCGAAGGGCCTGGACCGGGTGCCCGCCGCGTACCGGCTGGACGAGGAGCGGCGGGTCACGCCCGTCGACTCCGGCGACATCTGCGTCAACTACGACAAGAAGTTCTTCGCGGAGAAGAAGCTGGCGCCGCCGCGGACCTTCGACGACCTGGCGAAGCCGCAGTACAAGGACCTGCTGGTGGTGGAGAACCCCGAGCGGTCCTCCCCGGGCCTCGGTTTCCTGCTCGGCACGGTCGCCGCGTACGGCGACGAGGGCTGGCAGGACTATTGGAAGAAGCTGAAGGCCAACGGGGTGAAGACCGTCGACAGCTGGGAGCTCGCCTACAACCAGGAGTTCTCCGGCTCGGCCGGCGGCCGGCAGGCCAAGGGCGACCGGCCGCTCGTCGTCTCGTACGCCTCCAGCCCGCCCGTGGAGGTCCTCTACGGCGAGCCGCGGCCCAAGGAGGCCCCCACCGGGGTGTCGACCGGCACCTGCTTCCGGCAGATCGAGTTCGCGGGGCTGCTGAACGGGGCGAAGAACCCCGAGGGCGGCAAGAAGCTGATCGACTTCCTGATCTCGAAGACGTTCCAGGACGACATGCCGCTGCAGATGTTCGTCAACCCGGTGGCGAAGGACGCGAGCCTGCCGGAGCTGTTCACCCGGCACGGCGTGGTGGTCGAGCGGCCCGGGACGATGGCGCCGGAGAAGATCGCCGAGAAGCGTGACGGGTGGATCCGGCAGTGGTCGTCGCTCGTCCTGAAGTGACGCGCGGTCGCGGGGGGAGCGCGGCGCGGCTGGGCCTGATGGCCCTGCCGGTCGCCTTCTTCGCGGTCTTCTTCGCCTGGCCGGTCGTGTCGATCGTGGACCGGGGGCTGCGGCCCGACGGGTCGTGGCGGTTCGGCCGGATCGGCGAGACGCTGGGCCGGCCGGAGATCCTGGACGTGCTCGGCTTCACCGTGGGGCAGGCGGCGGCCTCCACCGGCCTTACGCTGCTGCTCGCGCTGCCGGGGGCGTACGTCTTTGCCCGCTTCGACTTTCCCGGCAAGGACGTGCTGCGGGCGGTCGTCACGGTGCCGTTCGTGCTGCCGACGGTGCTCGTCGGCACGGCGTTCCTCGCGGTCGTCGGCCGGGGCGGGCTGACGGACACGCTGTGGGGGGTGCGGCTCGACACGACGGTGTGGGCGATCCTCCTGGCTCATGTCTTCTTCAACTACGCGGTGGTCGTCCGGACCGTCGGCGGGCTGTGGGCGCAGCTCGACCCCCGGCAGGAGGAGGCGGCACGGGTCCTCGGCGCCTCCCGGTTCACGGCCTGGCGGACGGTGACGCTGCCGGCGCTGGTGCCCGCGGTGTCGGCGGCCGCGCTGATGGTGTTCCTGTTCACCTTCACCTCCTTCGGTGTCGTACAGATCCTCGGCGGGGACGCGTACACGACGCTGGAGGCGGAGATCTACCGGCAGACGGCCCGGCTGCTGGACCTGCCGACCGCCGCCGTGCTCACGCTGACGCAGTTCGTGGCGGTGGGCGTGATCCTCGGTGTGCACGCGTGGACGGTCCGCCGGCGGGAGACCGCGCTGCGGCTGGTGGCGGCGGAGCGGACCGCCCGCCGGCCGCGCGGCGCCGGGCAGTGGGCGCTGCTCGCGGGTGTACTGCTGACGGTGGCGCTGCTGATCCTGCTGCCGCTGGGCGTGCTCGTGGAGCGGTCCTTCGCCGGGCCGGACGGGTACGGGCTGCGCTACTACCGGGCGCTCGGCTCGCTGGACGCGACCGGTACCTTCCTGGTGCCGCCGCTGGAGGCGATCGGGAACTCGCTGCGGTACGCGGCGGCGGCGACCGGCATCGCGGTGCTGGTCGGCGGCCTCGCGGCGGCGGCGCTCACCCGGAGGGCGGGGCGTCTCGTGCGCGGCTTCGACGCGCTGCTGATGCTGCCGCTCGGGGTGTCGGCGGTGACCGTCGGTTTCGGTTTCCTCATCACGCTCGACGAGCCGCCGTTCGATCTGCGGGCCAGCTGGATCCTGGTGCCGCTCGCGCAGGCCCTGGTCGGGGTGCCGTTCGTGGTGCGGACGATGCTGCCGGTGCTGCGGGCGGTGGACGAGCGGCTGCGGGAGGCGGCGGCCGTGCTCGGCGCCTCGCCGTGGCGGGCCTGGCGGGAGGTGGACCTGCCGATGGTGCGGCGGGCGCTGCTCGTCGCGTCCGGGTTCGCCTTCGCCGTCTCGCTCGGCGAGTTCGGCGCGACGGTCTTCATCGCCCGGCCGGACAGTCCGACGCTGCCGGTGGCGGTGGCACGGCTGCTGGGCCGGCCCGGTGAGCTCAACTACGGGCAGGCGATGGCCCTGTCGACGATTCTGATGGTGGTGTGCGCGGTGTCCCTGCTGCTGCTCGAACGGCTGCGGACCGACCGGACCACCGGGGAGTTCTGATGCTGACACTCGACGGCGCGACCGTACGGTACGGGGCGCGGGCCGTGCTCGACGGCGTGGACCTGGTGGTCGCCGAGCACGAGATCGTCTGTGTGCTGGGCCCCAGCGGCAGCGGCAAGTCGACGCTGCTGCGGGCGGTGGCGGGGCTGCGGGACCTGGACGCGGGCCGGGTGCTGCTGGGCGGCGCCGACCAGGCGGGCGTGCCGACGCACCGGCGGGGCGTGGGGCTCATGTTCCAGGACCACCAGCTGTTCCCGCAGCGGGACGTGGCGGGGAACGTGGAGTTCGGCCTGCGGATGCGGGGCGTGGACCGCGCCGAGCGGGAGGGGCGGGTGGCGGAGCTGCTCGACCTGGTGGGTCTGCCCGGCGCGCAGCGGCGGGCGGTCGCCTCCCTGTCCGGTGGCGAGCAGCAGCGGGTGGCGCTGGCCCGGGCGCTGGCCCCCCGGCCCCGGCTCCTCATGCTGGACGAGCCGCTCGGGCAGCTGGACCGGGGGCTGCGGGAGCGGCTCGTGGTGGAGCTGCGGCACCTCTTCGGGCGGCTGGGGACGACGGTCCTGGCCGTCACTCACGACCAGGGGGAGGCGTTCGCGCTGGCCGACCGGGTCGTGGTGATGCGGGAGGGCCGGATCGCGCAGTCGGGGACGCCGGTGGAGGTGTGGCAGCGGCCCGCCTCCGCGTTCGTGGCGCGTTTCCTCGGTTTCGACAACGTGGTGCCCGCCACGGTCGCCGGCACGGAGGCGCGCACGGTGTGGGGCCCCGTCCCGGTCCCGCCCGGCTCCCCGCAGGGCGACCGCACCCTCCTCGTCCGCCCGGCGGGCGTCCGACTCACCGCCCCCGGCACCGGCCTGACCTGCCGTGTCGCCGCCCGCACCTTCCGCGGCCTGCACGTCTCGGTCACCCTCACCCCACCCGCCGGCCCTCCGCTGGAGGCCACGTTCCCCCTGGGCGACGTGCCCGCCGAGGACGCCGAGATCTCCGTCGCGTTCCGCCCGGAGGACGTGGTGGTCCTCGACGAGGAGCCCCGGACCGGGCCGTAGGCCTCCCCTCTCAGCCGGTCAGGGGGAGCGCCGCCAGCGTGCCGACCAGCCAGGTCACCGGCAGGAACACGGCGAGGAGGACACCGGCCCGCATCAGGGCGGCCGTGCGCAGGACGGTGGGTGGTGCGCCGAGCCGCAGGAGCGCCTCGGTGGTGCGGGCGCGGTACTGGCGGGACTCCAGGGCCGCGGTGAGCAGTGTCGCCGTGGTGCAGACGACGATCAGGAGCGCGCCGAGGCCGGTGAGCGGCCCGAACGCGTCGGTGCCGGGGCCCGAGGCGTACACCGTGGCCGCCGCGATCAGGGCCGAGAGGACCGCGCCGACCACGCCGAGCGGGCGGCCGATGCGCGGGGCCTCGTCCATGAGGACCCGGCCCGCGAGGAGCCGTACCGCGCCGGGCCGGAACGCCTGGAGGAGGCGTCCGCAGCCGTGGGCGATGCCCGGCCCGGCCGTGGCGAGGCCGATCGCGGTGAGGACCCAGCCGGCGAGGACGCCGGTGGGGCTGCCGTCGAAGCGGCCCGGCAGGGGCAGGCCGCTCCCGCCGCCGCCCCGGGCCGCGTACGTCTCGGCGGCGAGGCCGACCGCGACCAAGGCGACGCCCCACGGCAGCCCGGAGGGCAGGGTCCGCTCGGCGCCCCGGGGGGCGGGGGCGTCGGTGCGGCCCGGGCGGAGCGCCAGGCCGGCCGCCGTGGTGGCGGCGGCGGGCGGGAGCGCGAGCAGGGTGAGGGCGGCGGCGACGGGGACGGGCCGGTCGGCGGCGAGGAGTCCGGCCGCCGCCCCGTCGAAGGGCAGGCCGGTGAGGTCGCCGCGCAGGTGCAGGTAGAGGAGGAGCGCGACCGCGGAGCCGAGCGTGCAGGCGACCGCGGTGGAGGCCGCGGCGACGGCGGTGAGCCGGGCGGGGCCGAGCCCGACGGCGGAGAGGCCGGGCCGGGGCCGGACGCTCGGGTCGGTGCGGGCGACGGCGACGGCGAACTGGACGGTGGCCGCCAGCGGCAGCGCGCACCACAGCAGCCGCAGGGCGGAGGCCGGGGACCGGTCGGGGTGGCCGACGGCGTATCCGAGCGTGCACAGGAGCAGGAAGCCGACCCCGGCGGTCGCCGCGGCGACGAGCAGCCGCCGCAGCTGGACGACGGGACGGGTGCCGCGGACTAGACGGAGAGCGAGCACGCCGTGACGCCCTCCGCACCGGACGACGGGGGTACGGCGCCGGCCCGGCGTCCGTCGAGCAGGGCGACCGTGCGGTCGGCGAGGGCCGCGATCCCGTCGTCGTGGGTGGCGAGGACGACGGTGATGCCGTGCGAGCGGGCGGCCGCCGTGAGGGTGCGGAGCACCAGGGCGCCGTCGGCCCGGTGCAGGGCGGCGGTCGGCTCGTCGGCGAAGAGGACGGCCGGGGTGGTGACGAGCGCGCGGGCGAGCGCGATCCGCTGGCGCTGCGACAGGGTGAGGGCGTGCGGGCGGGTCCGGGCGGTGTCGCCGATGTCGAGCCGGTCGAGCCACTCGCCGGCGGCGGTCCGCGCGGCGCGGTGGGACACCCCGCCCAGGAGCAGGGGGAGGGCGGCGTTCTCCCAGCCGGTGAGTTCGGGGACCAGACCGGGCTCGGGGCCGATCCAGCCGAAGCGGTCGCGGCGGAGCCGTTCGCGCTGGGCGCGGCCGAGGGTGTGCACGGGGGAGCTGTTGAACCAGACCTCGCCCTGCTGGGGGACGAGCTGACCGGAGAGGCAGCGCAGGAGGGTCGTCTTGCCGCTGCCGCGCGGGCCGGTCAGGGCCAGGATCTCGCCCTCACGGACGCCGAGGGAGACGCCGCTGAGGGCGTCGGAGCCGTCCAGGGCGCAGTGCAGGGAACGCGCCCAGAGCACGTCGTTGTCCGGTGGGGCCACCATCGCGTACACCTCGATGTCGGATCTGATGCGTCGTCCCCCGTTTCCCCCGTGTTCCGCCGTACGGGGGAACGAGGGGACGGGCCAGTGGGTCACTCGGCACCGTAAGGAGTCGCGTCCGCGTGTCCGGACAGCACGCGGCCCGGGCCGCCGCCATCCACTCGGATGGCGGCACGCCCGGGCCGGGGTCACGCCGTGAGGGCGGCGTGATGCTTCGGGAGGATCAGAGCTTCGTCCACGCCTCGGTGAGGGTGGCGCGGAGGATCGACTCGATCTCGTCGAAGGTGGACTGGTCCGAGATCAGCGGCGGAGCCAGCTGGATGACCGGGTCGCCACGGTCGTCGGCACGGCAGTACAGGCCGTTGTCGAACAGCGCCTTGGAGAGGAAGCCGTAGAGGACGCGCTCGGTCTCCTCGTCGTTGAAGGACTCCTTGGTGGCCTTGTCCTTCACGAGCTCGATGCCGTAGAAGAAGCCGTTGCCGCGGACGTCGCCGACGATCGGCAGGTCGTGCAGCTTCTGCAGGGTCGACAGGAAGTTGCCCTCGTTGTCGAGCACGTGCTGGTTGAGCTTCTCCTTCTCGAACAGGTCGAGGTTGGCGATGCCCACGGCCGCGGAGACCGGGTGGCCGCCGAAGGTGTAGCCGTGCAGGAAGGTGTTGTCACCCTTGTAGAACGGCTCGGCCAGGCGGTCGGAGATGATGCACGCGCCGATCGGGGAGTAGCCCGAGGTCATGCCCTTGGCGCAGGTGATCATGTCCGGCACGTAGCCGAACTTGTCGCAGGCGAAGGTGGTGCCGAGGCGGCCGAAGGCGCAGATGACCTCGTCGGAGACGAGCAGCACGTCGTACTGGTCGCAGATCTCGCGGACCCGCTTGAAGTACCCGGGCGGCGGCGGGAAGCAGCCGCCGGCGTTCTGCACCGGCTCCAGGAAGACCGCGGCGACGGTGTCCGGGCCCTCGAACAGGATCTGCTGCTCGATCTGGTCGGCGGCCCAGCGGCCGAAGGCCTCCGGGTCGTCGCCGAACAGCGGCGCGCGGTAGATGTTGGTGTTCGGCACCTTGTGCGCGCCGGGGACCAGCGGCTCGAAGGGGGCCTTCAGGCCCGGCAGGCCCGTGATGGACAGGGCGCCCTGCGGGGTGCCGTGGTAGGCGACCGCGCGCGAGATGACCTTGTACTTGGTGGGCTTGCCGACCAGCTTGAAGTACTGCTTGGCGAGCTTCCACGCGGTCTCGACGGCCTCGCCGCCACCGGTGGTGAAGAAGACCTTGTTGAGGTCGCCGGGGGCCTCGTTCGCGAGGCGCTCGGCCAGCTCGACGGCCTTCGGGTGGGCGTAGGACCACACCGGGAAGAAGGCGAGCTCCTGGGCCTGCTTGGCGGCCACCTGGGCAAGCTCGCCGCGGCCGTGTCCGGCCTGGACCACGAACAGGCCGGCGAGGCCGTCGAGGTACTTCCTGCCCTTGTCGTCCCAGATGTAGGTGCCTTCACCGCGGACGATGGTCGGCACGGGGTTGTTCTCGTACGACGACATGCGGGTGAAGTGCATCCACAGGTGGTCGTATGCGGACTTGGAGAGATCGCTGCGGGAGTTGCTCACGGCTATCGGGTTCCCCACATGTAGGTCTGCTTCTTGAGCTTGAGGTAGACGAAGCTCTCGGTGGAGCGCACGCCGGGGAGAGTGCGGATGCGCCGGTTGATCACTTCCAGGAGGTGGTCGTCGTCCTCGCAGACGATCTCCACCATCAGGTCGAAGGAGCCCGCGGTCATCACCACGTACTCGCATTCGGCCATGGCCGTCAGCGCGTCCGCGACCGGATCCAGGTCACCCTCGACGTTGATGCCGACCATCGCCTGCCGCCGGAAGCCCACGGTGAGCGGGTCGGTGACGGCGACGATCTGCATGACGCCCTGGTCGAGCAGCTTCTGGACGCGCTGTCGCACGGCCGCTTCGGAGAGGCCGACGGCCTTGCCGATGGCGGCGTAGGGACGGCGTCCGTCCTGCTGGAGCTGTTCGATGATCGCCAGGGAGACGGCATCGATCGTCGGGGACGAACCGGTTCCGGTTCTCGGGTCTGTGCTTCGACTGGCCACGTCTTCACTGTGCACCGAGATTGTCAGTCTTGCAAGCCGGGAGTGATGAAATCCGTTGCGAGAGGGTCTTGATCTCACTGATTCCGAAGTTGAGGGGCCCTGGGCCTGTTGAAAGCGTCAGCCGAGCGACTACCCTGAGGTGTCTCGCCCATCGGGACGCGCACAAGGACGTGCGACGACAGAACGTGACAGGAGGGGTGGCAAGTGACCACCGAGCTGCGCCGGCTGCGCAACTACATCAACGGGGAGTTCCGGGACGCGGCCGACGGCCGCACGATCGACGTGATCAACCCGGCCACCGGTGAGGTGTACGCGACCTCCCCGCTCTCCGGCCAGGCCGACGTCGACGCCGCCATGGAGGCCGCCGCGGCCGCCTTCCCCGCCTGGCGCGACACCACGCCCGCCGAGCGCCAGAAGGTACTCCTCAAGATCGCCGACGCCTTCGAGGAGCGGGCCGAGGACCTCATCGCCGCCGAGGTCGAGAACACCGGCAAGCCGGTCGCTCTCACCGCGAGCGAGGAGATCCCGCCCATGGTGGACCAGATCCGCTTCTTCGCGGGTGCCGCCCGGATGCTCGAGGGCAAGTCCGCCGGCGAGTACATGGAGGGCATGACCTCGATCGTCCGCCGCGAGCCCGTGGGCGTCTGCGCCCAGGTCGCGCCGTGGAACTACCCGATGATGATGGCCGTGTGGAAGTTCGCCCCGGCGCTCGCCGCGGGCAACACCGTCGTCCTCAAGCCCTCGGACACGACCCCCGCGTCGACCGTCCTGATGGCCGAGATCATCGGGCAGATCGTCCCCAAGGGCGTCTTCAACGTGATCTGCGGCGACCGCGAGACCGGCCGGGCCATGGTCGAGCACCCGACCCCGGCGATGGCCTCCATCACCGGCTCGGTCCGCGCCGGCATGCAGGTCGCCGAGTCGGCGGCCAAGGACGTCAAGCGCGTCCACCTGGAGCTGGGCGGCAAGGCACCCGTCGTCGTCTTCGAGGACACCGACATCGAGAAGGCCGTCGAGGACATCTCGGTGGCCGGCTTCTTCAACGCCGGCCAGGACTGTACGGCCGCCACCCGCGTCCTCGTCCACGAGTCCATCCACGACGAGTTCGTCTCCGCCCTGGCGAAGGCCGCCGCCGGCACCAAGACGGGGCAGCCGGACGACGAGGACGTGCTGTACGGCCCGCTGAACAACGAGAACCAGCTCAAGCAGGTCTCCGGCTTCATCGACCGCCTCCCGGCCCACGCCAAGGTCGAGGCCGGCGGCCACCGCGTCGGCGACAAGGGCTACTTCTACGCCCCGACCGTCGTCTCCGGCCTCAAGCAGGACGACGAGATCGTCCAGAACGAGGTCTTCGGCCCGGTCATCACGGTCCAGTCCTTCACGGACGAGGCCCAGGCCCTGGAGTTCGCCAACGGCGTCGAGTACGCCCTCGCCTCCTCCGTCTGGACCAAGGACCACCAGCGCGCGATGCGCATGTCCAAGGCCCTCGACTTCGGCTGCGTGTGGATCAACACCCACATCCCGCTCGTCGCCGAGATGCCCCACGGCGGCTACAAGAAGTCCGGCTACGGCAAGGACCTCTCCGCGTACGGCTTCGAGGACTACACGCGCATCAAGCACGTGATGACGTCCCTGGGCTGACCGGACAGCACCGAACGGGCGGCCGGGACCGAGGGTCCCGGCCGCCCGTTCGGCGTCCCCCGTTACTCGGGCAGGCCGTAGGCGGCGACCATCAGACCGAGGGCCGTCGGGTTCATGTCCTCGCCCTTGGCGTCCGTGGAGTTCACGGCGTACACCAGCGTGCGGGCGCCGTCGCGGGTCGACGCGACGGCAGCGTTGAACCCCCAGCGGCCCCCCGTCTTGCCCCACACCTCCCGCCCGCCCAGCCGCTTCATGGAGAGGCCCACGGAGTACGCGGCCGGGTCGCCCGTCTTCGCGTCCCGGACCTTCGGCAGGGTGAACATCTCCTCCAGGAGCGGGCCCCGCACCACCCGGCCCGCGAACAGGGCCCGGGTGAAGCGCTCCAGGTCGGCGGTGGTCGAGACGAGGTCGCCCGCCGCCCACGCGTCGGTCTGGCCCCACACCGACACGTCGCGCGGCCCCGTCGTACCGTCGGCGAGCCGCATCGTCTGGTAGCCGTGGTTGTACGGCCCCGCGATCAGCGGCGAGGCACCGGGCGCGTAGGTGTCGCGCAGGCCGAGGGGGCCGAGCACCAGGCGCTCCAGCTGGCGCTCGTAGGAGGTGCCGGTGACCCGTTCCACGATCAGGCCGGCGACCGTGTAGCCGATGTTGAGGTAGTGCTGCCGGGTGCCCGGCCGGAACTCGCGCGGCCGCGCCGTCGCCGAGCGGACCAGCTCCTCGGCCGTGTACCGGTCGAAGCGGTGCGCGTACGCCTCCTCGACGGTCCTGCGGGGGAGGGCGGCGGCCGGGATGCCGTGGGTGTGGTCGAGCAGCTGTCGTACCGTCACGGTCGCGTAGCGGCCGGGGATGAGCTCCGGCAGGTACGAGCGGGCCGTCCGGTCCAGGTCGACGCGGCCCTCCTCGGCGAGCCGGAGCACGGTCGCCGCGGTGAAGACCTTCGTCACCGAACCGATCCGGAACCGCCCGTCCGCGACCGCCGGGCTCATCGACTCCAGATCGCGCACGCCCGCGCCGCCCCGCCAGGAGCCCTCGGTGCCGCCGACCCGGACGAGCGCGGCCGTGGCGTCGGCGCGCGGCAGGCCCGCGATCACCGCGCTCAGGTCCGGGCTCGCCGGGCTCGCCGGGCTCGCCGGGCTCGCCGGGCTCGCGCTTCCGCCGCCCCCGCCGTCGCCGCCCCCGCTGCCGCCTGACTGCCGCAGCGCCGCCGTTCCGCTGCCGTACCGCCGGATCAACTGCC